>WQWV01000023.1 GCA_009785175.1 Alphaproteobacteria bacterium | reverse complement strand
GCTCTCAAACCCCATCAAATCGCGCGAGGAACAAGCTTATAATAAATTATGCGACAGGAATGTATATAGACATACATGACTTAGCGGAATTTAGGATAAGCACTGTTCATTCGTGCGTATTTCAGGGGTTTGACTATCATCCTACTGCACTCGCGGCCAAAATGCGCTAAACTCCCCCTATAACCAAAAGGAGGAAAAACATGAACAACTGCCCTAAACCACTCTGTCCCAAACCGTTCGCGGGATGCCCGAAACCTGGAACCTTTGCCGCAGCACTCTTGGCGATAAGCTTGCTTGCCGGCTGCTCTGGCTCTGGCGACAAAGCCACCCGCCTGCACCAGGATGAACACATAACCCGCCTCTCGGCCAAAATGCGCCAGGTCGGAGATAAGCAAGAAACCGTCGGCACCGTCCGATTCGACGAAGGCGACGCCGGCCTCAAGATGTATGTCGACATCGAGGACGTGAAGCCTAACACGACATTCGCCCTGCGTCTTTATGATATCTCGAGCTGCGAGTTCGACAAGCGCGACCGCAAGAGGTTGAACAAGGCCGACAAGATGACCCAGCTTGAGGCATGCAAAAAGATTGTCGACAACGTCCGCTTCCCCATGCTGAAATCCGACGAGGACGGAAATATCGAAACCGAGTTCTTGCTAAAGGGCACCTCGGCGACCAAGATAAACGGCATGCGCATAGCTCTTTGCAATACCGACAAGGAAGAGCTTTGCACCATCGGTGGCAAACTAAGATCCCGCCGGTTCTTTTAAGTAAGGCCAGATCTGAATCCCAACCGAAATCCCCTCCGACCGAGGGGATTTTTATTTATGAATAAAACCGTTGACGAATTTCAATATACCGTCTATTGTGCATTAAAACCTAAAAGGCCAAAATGAAAATAACAAACTCTCGGCATAAAGACACCACCACAAAAATGGATTGGCTCCACAAGTTTGTTTCGCAAACGAACAAAGCTGTGGAATACCTCGACAAACACGCCGAAGGTAAAGGGACTCGCAAGCTGACAACTAAAGCCCTCGATACATACGTGAATAAAATGCTCAAGCTTTGCGACATAGTGCGCAAGGAACGCCCCGAAGATAACCAAACTTACGGAAAGGCCTTCACCTACTCGCTTGTCTCGCGCGTTGAAGACGATGATAACAAAATCAAGTTCATAGTGGATATATTCGAATTATACGATGGCAAACTTATCCCCCAAAGCGTCAAAAGCAATCCCCATGGCCCATGGGACCGCGCCGATAAAAACCAGGTGGCGCAAACCATACATAACGCATATCTTTCGCGCGAAGCGAAAAAGAGGGCGGCGGAAAAATATGCCGCAAGCTTTATCGGAAGGCTTGTCGCTAAATACCGCAACATGAAAGTCGCCGCGATCTAACGCGCGGTTGCGTCAAGCTCCTTAATATTATATAATCAAACCATGAAAAAAATACTTTTGGTCATGGGCCTTGCCTCCTGCGCTTTGACATCAGAAAAAATCATATATGATTGTGCCGATACAAAGCTCGAGCTAAGGCCGCGCGAAGACGGCGCCGATGTGCTGCTTAAAACCGGCCGCAATTCGTATGAGTTTTTCAGGGGGCTTGAACGCGTCCCCTCGGCCTCCGGCGCTAAATACACGAATGACACCGCCGAATTCCACGGCAAGGGCGACGAAGCAATTTTCACCCATGATGATACTACGATGAAGTGTTATTTGAAAGATGATTGACGGCGAAATTTCCGCTATCTCGCGGCCCGTAGGATTTTTTCCGCATACTGCTCGAGCCCGGCTGGAACGTTCGTATAGTCGTTGCTGAATGTCCTGTCGTATTTGATATTTTTATATCCGAACACTCCGTTGCAAAGGTCGTCGGCTTTCTTTATCACCTCAAAGGGAAGGCCGGGATGGCGCCGCGCGATCTTTTCGTGCCTTGCCGCGGTCCCGCCGGCACTTGTGATATAGGCAAGGCTGGCGAATTCCTTTGAAAAGTAAAATTTCGGTATATAAAGGCCGTCGACTATCACCGGTTCGCCCCTTCTTTTTATCAGCTCGTCGCAAAGCATAATGTCGATGACAAGCGTGAACAGCCGAGCCTCCGCCCTGCTCATGTTCGCAACCATATATGGAATTTTACCGTCGATATTTTTTCGCCCCGCCTCGTCGCCGGGTCCGATGTCCAAATCCATTCCATGCCTAAGTTCCAATAATTTCCGTATCGGTTCTATAAGAATGATGTTGTTAAGATACTTGTCGCAGTGGATCACCTCGAACCCGGTCATTTCGCCAAGCAGTTCGGCGACAAAGGTCTTGCCGCTCCCGGTCTTTCCGGTAATTCCAATTACAAAAGGCTTTTTGCGTTTCATATTACCGGCAATTTTTCTGGCAATGAAAACACGCGGCGCCAAGGCATCATATGTTCCACTCTTCGCATTTTTAATTCCTTTTGAAAATGGCGCGCCCAAGAAGAAACCGAGCGCAAGCACAGCTTGCCGACGAGCGTTGTTAGCGAGAAGGCTAGCGAGCTCGCGAGTTAACTTCGACGTCCCGTTCCAGGTTTTTTTAATGGTGCGGTCGAGAAGACTTGAACTTCCATGGGTCGCCCCGCTACCACCTCAAGGTAGTGCGTCTACCGTTTCGCCACGACCGCACATCAATGTCGCCAACCTACGCTTTTGCCAGGTGGCCTGCCACCCGAAGCTTAAGCGCAGGGTGGTGGGTGTTGAGGGACTTGAACCCCCGACCCTCTCGGTGTAAACGAGATGCTCTAGCCAGCTGAGCTAAACACCCATCGGGTTTACCCGAATGCGCCCAAATATAGCACTGTTTTTGGATTTTGCAACAAGAAATCGGCTATCGCACCTTTTGCCGCATTTCTGCAAGCCGGTTCATGATTTTCGATCCCTGCCTGCGACGCATATTAAGTTCGACAAGCCAGGATTTGATCGCGGCGACAAGCTTCTGATCGGTAATTTCCCCGGCGTTCGCCATTGCGAAAAGTTGGTCAAGCACCGCGCCGACAAGTTGGTTCAGCTCTTCGATTTCCGCCTTCTGCTTGTTTTCCTCGATCTCGTTTTGCGGCCGCGCGTTAAGCTTCTCCTTAAGCTTTGCCAAAAGGTTTTTGAAGACCTTCAAAAGCTCCATTTCCTTCGGAAGTTTTTCATTTGGCGCCCGGCCCTTCTTATGGTCTTTGTCAATGAACACATCGACCTCGGCAACCGTCGCATCGATAATTTGAGTGGATTTTTTGCGGAACGAAACATTGATCATGTCGGACTCCTTTCTTCTCCGCGTCATTCCCGCGAAGGCGGGAATCCGGGAATTGCTATATCCTTATTATAGGAGTTGTTTCCGCGGATTTCAAGTGTTTTCCTAGCGAGCTTGCCTCGCTGCGCGCAAGACGCCGCCCCACCTTCACCCTGTCATTCCGGCCCCGAGCCGGAATCCAACTATAAAGATTTTATTTTTATCAGCCGCCGCCACCGTCGCCGCCCTATCCTCGACAATTACGCGCCCGGCCTCGACCGCAATTCCGGCATAGCCCCGAGCCGCACACAGCTCCACTGTATCCACGCCGATCACCGGCACGTCCGCGCGCATTTCCTGAGCCGGTTTCGGCATTTTCAAAAGCACCGCTGCGGGCCGCATTCCCGCCCGCCCTATAAGCTCGTTCGTGCCGGCAAACTTCTCGGTCGCAACAACGACTCCGCCAACCTCCACGCAAGATTGCCCGACATCGGTAGAGGCAAATTCCCGCGCTCGCCGCCATGCTCTATTGATTTCGGCCGTCTGCAATTCCGACGGAGCAATCGCACCCATAGCTCCTTCGGCAATAAGCAACTGAGGCATAATCTCTTGGATCCCGACGACCTTCATGCCGTTTTTTTCGATTTCACGCACGACAAGGCGCAACACGCCGTCATAGCGGTTTTTCATAAAAAGCAACCTCAGCGCGAACTCGATCAACTTCAAAGAAAATCCCACCTTGGCAGTATGTACGCCGCCGGCAAGCACTACACGCTCTACGCCAAGACGCTTGAAATATGCAATCAGTTTCGGAAGCTCGGCAAGCCTGAACCGCGCGTCCGCAACCCCTTCGTATGAACCGATTATGCCCGCAACAACGGTATCGTCCGCCCCCTGGGATTTAAGAAAATTTATAAGCGTGGAGGGAAGCGATTTATCGCCCGCGATAATTCCAAGCCTAGACATTGCCTTGGTCCTTGAACTTTCCCTTGGGACGGGCCAAAGGCCGCCTCGACACGTTCTTGATAAAGTCGAAGATCACCTGAGCCACAGCCGAGTCGCCATATACGTTTTGCGCCGCCGCAAGCCGCTCTTCCCAAACCAAATCGTCGGCAATGAAAAGCGTCTTGTAAACTTCCTTTATCACGCGAACGTCCTCGGCCGAAAAATCGTGGCGTTTCAAACCAAGCAGATTAAGGCCGTCAAGGCTTTGCGGATTTCCATCGCTCATCGCGAACGGAATAACGTCCTGGGTGATTTTGGAACACCCGCCGATGATTGCGTATTTCCCGATGGTGCAGAATTGATGTATGGCCGAGCATCCGCCGATAACGGCATACTCGCCGATGTCGACCTCGCCGCCCAACGTCGTCTGCTGCGAAAGCAAAGCGCCGCGCCCGACCTTGCAATCGTGCCCTATATGCGAGTGGGACATGATATAGGCGTCGTCCGAAACGATAGTGTTTCCGCCAAGCGGCGTGCCGGCATGAATGTTTGAATACTCGCGGATTATCACTCGCTCGCCGATTAAAACCGGTGTTTTCTCGGCGTCGGCGAACTTCAAATCGTGGCTCTGGTTGCCGATTATGACATAGGGGTGGATTACACATTCGCGCCCGATGACCGAGTTTTCCTCGATGATAGAGCCGCGCATGATAGTGGCGAAATCGCCGATTTTCACGTTGGCACCGATTTTACAGAAGTCCTCGATAACTACGTTCTTGCCGATCTTAGCGCTAGTGTCGACGTCCGCGGATTTTGCGATAAATGTTCGCCGCGAGTTAAGCGTTTCAAGGTCGACAAGCTGTTTCGAGCGCAATTTTTCCATAACTTTTATTATAGACGGACACGCAAATATTTCAATCGCTATTGTGTTTCAAATTGTTTCAAAGCCCCCTTGAATTCCCGTAAAAACTTCCCTATACTATCACCATGTTGTTTTCCAAACCCAGACGGCTTTCCCGCCAAGACAGAAATCCGCGCGAGGCGTTGCCTATACTACCCCTTGCGGACATAGTCCCCTTTCCCGGCATGATGATCCCGGTGATCACGTCCGGGCAGAAGCCGAACCAGTCGATAATCGAGGCGGTCAACACCGGCTCGCCCCTCCTACTTTTGGCGGTGCGTGAAGGCGTGAAAGAGGCGAAAACCGACGCCGATCTTTATGACATCGGCGCGCGCGCGTATGTGGTTTCGAACACCACGCTTTCCGACGGCTCGATGAAGCTGATTGTCGAGGCCGAAGAGAAGGTCCGCGCCATTTCGTTCGAGCCGAGGCAGGGCGACCTCTGGGCGACCACCGTGCCGACCGACGAGGAAACAAGCTACCCTCCGCACGGCATACTCGAGGTAGAAACGCTTCGCCGCGCACTCCTTGCAAGTTTTTACCGCTACCTAAAATCCGGGCGCAGCGCGATGGTTTCCTCGACCGGCGACCTTGACGAAATAGCCGAGCCCCTGCTCCTTGTCGCAACGATCGCGATGTCCATTCCCGGCAAGATCGCGGCGAAACAGAAGATACTCGAAGAAGACACGATGGCCGGCCGCATAAGGGCCCTGATCGCCCTTCTTGAAAACGAGATAAATCAGATCAAAGTGGATCAGAAGATTCGCGTCGAGGTCAACAAGTCGATCAACCAAAACCAGCGCGAGTATTACCTTAACGAAGCCATGCGCGCGATCCAAAAGGAGCTTGGCGACGAAGGCGACGACGAATTCTCGGCTCTTGAAAAACGTATAGCCGAAGCGCCGCTTTCCAAAGAGGCCGCCGCCCGCGTGAAGGCCGACCTGAATAAGCTCAAAAAAATGAACTCGCACTCGTCCGAGGCGAACGTGCTTCGCAACTACATCGAAACCGTGCTTGATCTTCCGTGGGGCAAACGCGACGAGGTGAAAAACGACCTCGCCTTCGCGGAAAAGACGCTTACCGAAGCGCACTACGGCCTCGATAAAATCAAGGACAGGATACTAGAATTCTTGGCAATCCAAAAACGCGCCGGCAAGACGAAGGGGACAATCCTCTGCTTCGCCGGCCCTCCTGGCGTAGGTAAGACAAGCCTTGGCCGCGCCATCGCAACCGCCACCGGCCGCAAATTCGCGAAACTCTCGCTTGGCGGCGTTCACGACGAGGCGGAAATCCGCGGGCATAGGAAAACCTATGTCGGCTCGACCACCGGCAAGATACTTTCCACGATTAAAAAAGCAGGCACCGGAAATCCGCTGATCCTGCTTGATGAAATCGACAAGATGGGAGCGGACCGCCTTCATGGCGACCCGGCCGCAGCTATGCTCGAGGTTCTTGATCCCGAACAAAATTCGACGTTCGCCGACCACTACCTCGACCTTGATTACGATCTTTCCGAGGTCATGTTCATCACCACGGCCAACTCGCTTGACCGCATCGCACGCCCGCTTCTCGACCGACTCGAGATTGTCGAGCTTTCCGGCTATACCGAGACCGAGAAATTGGAAATCGCCAAGCGCCACATCATACCCGAATGCCTTGAAAAAAATTCGCTTACCGCGCGCGAAATCGAAATCGACAACGCCGCGCTGAAAAAGGTTATTTCGAACTATACGCGCGAGTCGGGCGTCCGCGGCCTTAAACGCCAAATCGATAAAATCATGCGAAAGGCGGCGTTGAAAATCGAACGCGCCGCGCCGTCCTCCGACAACTTCACACTCATCGCCGACGAAGTGAAAAAGGAGATAATCAAAGTTTCCGCCGCGAACCTCGCCGACTATTTGGGCCCCGAAAAATACGACCACCTAAGCGCAGGTAAAAGGGACGAGGTCGGATTCGTAAACGGCCTTGCCTGGACCGAGGTCGGCGGCGAAATGCTCTCGATCGAAACCGCGGTCATGGAGGGCAAAGGCGAAGCCAAGTTCACCGGCAAGCTTGGCGACGTGATGAAGGAATCGATCGAAACGGCGAAATCGTTTATAAGGAGCCGCTCGAAATCCTTCGGTATAAATCCCAAAATCTGGAACAAGATCGATATTCATATCCACGTGCCCGAGGGCGCCACGCCCAAGGACGGCCCGTCGGCTGGCATCGCGATGCTTACCTCGATAGTATCGACCTTAACCGAAATCCCGGTGCGCCGCGATATCGCCATGACCGGCGAGATGACGCTTCGCGGCCGGGTTCTCGCCATCGGCGGACTAAAGGAAAAGCTGCTTGCGGCCATGCGCGCCGGAATCAAAACCGCGCTTATCCCGTATGAAAACGAAAAGGATTTAACCGAAATTCCCGACATAGTGAAAGAGAAGATAAAAATCATTCCCGTCAAAACCGCGGACGAAGTTTTGAAAATAGCGCTCCTCACCGCGCCGAAACCGATTGTGGACAAGGAGCCCGCGAACTTCTTCGCCCGCCTCTTGGAGGATATGCCTGTGGCCTCATCTCCTATCATCGCTAGCAAAGCACAACCATAACCAAACCCCTCCTGCGAAGAGCTGGACGCAGGACAGCGCAAGCTTTGCAGGAGGGATTTATAGCTACGCCGAAGGCGCCCCCCCCCTTAAAAATATCAATGGTTTAATTTGCCTGCGAACGCAACGTAAGTTGCCTTCGTGCGGCGACCCGCCTTCGATAAATCTACGGCGTGGCAAGTGCGAATGCTGGCGCAGTTCGCGATGATGGCTAGGAATCAAGAGAAACCTTGAGGAAGTGGACTACATGCTTCCATGACCGATAGGTTTACTCGCAGATGACAACGCCAGCGCGCTAAATGGCGGGTTCTCCCTACCTGTCGTACGCGCCCGGATTCTTCAGGCAATAAATCCACTGATACCATTGCGAGCTGCCCGTCTGCTTGGCTTTGCCCACAGCAACGTATTTTTCGCCGCTGCCCTCGATATTATTGGCAACCACTTTTCTTACATTGCTGACAAGGCTTGATTTGGTTCCCGCTTGAACGATCTCGCGGCACTTCTGCTCGGGTCCGGCGTTGCATTCTTTGTAATCGTCGAATTTGCATCGCATAACTAACTATCCTTGACGCACATTTACGCAACGAAGCGCTTGGAACATACAGGCATGTTTGTTTTCTGATTCCGCACACGCCGCCACTCCTCCGTTAAGGACATAGTTCCCCTGCTTCCTTATAATGACTTCATTGACCTTACCCTGGAAACTATCCGGATCAAGGCTTCCTATCTGCGAAACTATCTTATAACACATTCTGTTATTTACACAGGCTTTGCTGTCGCTATAGATACATATCATAATTATCTTCCCCCTATCGCCCGTCGGGCATCCACTTCATTTTTATTTCCTATTTTTGGTTGCCAAAAGCTTTAACACAGCAGATCGCCTGATACATTTCCGAGAAGACATGACCGGACCTAAGGATCAAGCCGCCTATCGGAGCATACTTTTCCCCCGAACCTTTTGCCCGCTCGGCAAGCTCGGCATTTACTTTTTCTTTGAAATTTTTCATATTAAACGTGCTCATGTCCATGCAGACCGTGTCATAGCACTCTCCGTTTGATTTACATTCTTTGTTGTCGTCATAAATACATTTCATTTCTATTTCCTTTGTTTATTAAACGAATAGACTAAACTTACCCCCCCCCGGAGGATTTTGTCAAGCATTGTTTTATGAAAAAACACTTCATTACACTATCACACTAGCGCGATAGTGTGATGAAGTGAATCGAGTTTATAATATACTACAAAAAAATCCCCTCCGAAGAGGGGGGATTTTCTTTAACAAGGGCAAATATTATCTCTGTTTATCAAGCGCGCCTTTTACTTGGTCTTGCTTACCTTTGTTTATAACACCGATTTTTTCAAGCAGTCCCTTGCCCATATCGGTATTGGACAAAGTTTCCAACATTCCGTTGACGGCCTGGCCCCCCTTGCTTGAGAACAAATCCATGACCTTACTTACACCGCCACCGACATTTCCATCAGAAGTATTCGTGATGATTTTTATATCGGCTTTATTCAAGTTTTTGGCCTGTTCCTTTCCGACTTCCGAGTTGTATTCGGCGGTCTTGATCGCAACTTCGGCATTCTTTTTGACCTTCTCAAGGTTGATCAGGTATTCCTGATACTCCTTGTTCGAGCCGATGGTTTCCGCCAACTCCTTTTCCGCGACAACACGGGCAAGCTGGAGCATCTTTTCGGCATCGGCCGACGCTTCACCAGTCGCCTTTATACCGGCGGCCTTGGCAAGTTCCATGGTCTGGTGGGCGCTTGCGTTCTTTTCCTTGGCAAGCTTGTCGGCATCGGCGATGGTTTCCGTCTCGTATTTTTTTGCGTCGGTGTCTATCCTCATCTTTTCCTTATCCGCCTCGGCCTTGATCTTCATGGTTTCCTTGTCCTGGTCGGCTTTGATGACCGCAGTCTTCCTGGTGGTTTCGGCTTCGATGATACTTTTATTCTGCGCGATTTCGGCGTTTGTTATTTCTTTGACCCTTGTGATTTCGAGATCCTTTTCCGCAGTGATTTTTTCCTGTTCGGCAACCAACTGTTTTTGCTGTTCGTTGGCGATACCGATAACGCGATTCTTCTCGGCATTGCGCTCGCCGACCAACTGTTCTTTTTCGGCGCGCTTTACCTCGACCTCGCGTTCGGCGTCTATTTCGGCCATATCCGCCTCTTTGTTGTTAAGGGCGACGGTAGTGCGTGATTCCTTTGCGATTTCGGACTGCTTCTTTTTCATTATGTTCGCGATGGCGGTGGACTCTTTCGTATCGCGTATGTCCATAAGCTCGATGTTCTTGACAGGCTCGACACCCCAGGCCTTGAGCTGGTCTTCGACTTCCTTCGTGAACTTTTCTCCATAGGTCGAGCGCTGCTCCATGATCTCCTCGAGTTTCGCGTTCGCCATGATGGAACGGACCGAGCCGTGCACCATTACGGTAAGGTGGTTTCTCAGTTCGTCGAACGAGGCGACGCGCTCGGCCGCTTTGTTGGTATCGGCTATGCGGAAGAAGGTGGAAACATCGACGTTGAAGGGAACACGATCCTTGTCATACGCCTCGAAATTATCCATGCGGATATCAAAGTTGGAAACCGGCAACTGCTTGACCACGACACCAAGAACCGGGATCATCTGAGGCCATTTATAATAGACGTTTCCGGTGTCTTTTTTATTCTCGTCCTTTTGGTCTTTACCATACGATGTGGTATTCTTTACGCTTTGGACAATGTGCACCATATCGGCAGGCACGATCGTGCGCAATTTCAAGATTTTATAACCGACGATCGCAGCGGTAAGGGTTGCGGCGGATGCGCCTCCAAGCATTATATATTGAATAAGTTCCATGGTGTTTTTCCTTTTTATTTTATTAGACCTATAGACTAACCTACCCCCCCCCGCAATATTTTGTCAAGGGATATTTTAAGGAAAAGAAAACGGCGGACAGTCGAGCCCCGGGGGCGCGAAAACTTGTTTGAGCCAGCGCCCGGGTGGGGGCGAGCACTGGCCGCCTGCGGCGCGCTGTCATATATGCGTTAGTAAAAAAAATCCCCGGCCGAAACCGGGGATTCCTCAACTCGTGAAAAACGAATTACTTAGCCTTTTTAATCGAAAGCCTTGTCTTACCGTCTTTAGGTTCGACGACAATCACTTTCACAATCTCGCCGACCTTCAAGACGTCCGAAGGCTTTTCGATACGCTTGTTGTCGATTTCGGAAACGTGGACCATGCCCTCGAAGTTCTTGCCGAACGAAACGATTGCGCCGATGTCAAGAAGCTTGATAACCTTCGCGTCAAAGAGCTGGCCTACTTCGGGCTCGGCGGCGATTTCCATGATAAGGTCGATCGCGCGCTGAATGTTGTCGCCGTCGGTTCCGGCGATTTTTATGACGCCGTCGTCCGTGATGTCGATTTTCGTCTGGGTCTTTTCGGTCAAAGCCTTGATGACCGAACCGCCCGAGCCGATGACCTCGCGGATCTTCTTGGGATTGATGGTGATAGAGCGGATTGTGGGCGCGTATGCGGACAATTCCTTGCGGGGTTCCTTGATAGCCTTCGCCATTTCGCCAAGGATATGCTTGCGTCCGTCGCACGCCTGGGCAAGCGCCTTCTTCATGATGTCGAAGCTAATCGAAGTGATTTTCAAATCCATCTGAAGCGCGGTGATACCGGCGGACGTTCCAGCAACCTTGAAATCCATGTCGCCAAGGTGGTCTTCGTCGCCCATGATGTCGGAAAGGATAACATACTTTTCGCCTTCCTTGATAAGGCCCATTGCGATACCGGCAACGGCGGCCTTGACGGGAATACCCGCGTCCATCATGGCAAGCGAAGTGCCGCAGGTCGTGGCCATTGACGACGAACCGTTCGATTCGGTTATGTCGGCAAGGATACGGATAGTATAGGGGAATTCCTCGAACGAAGGATACACGGCGCGGTTTGCGCGGAAGGCAAGCTTGCCGTGTCCGATTTCGCGACGCTTGGGCGCGCCGATACGTCCGACTTCGCCGACCGAGAACGGAGGGAAGTTGTAGTGGAGCATATAGGGATCGTTGCGAACGCCGTCCAAATCGTCAAGGAGTTGTTCGTCGTCCTTGACACCAATGGTGGCGGAAACGATAGCTTGCGTTTCGCCGCGTGTGAACAACGCCGAGCCGTGGTTGCGGCTGAATATTCCGACTTCGCACTCGATGGGACGCACGGTCTTAGTGTCGCGTCCGTCGATGCGGGGCTCTCCGGCCAACACTGCTCCGCGAAGGATTTCCGCGGACAAGTTTTCGTATGCGACCGCTGCGAATTGGTTAAGCTCGCCGGTGGTGTTGGTAATCTCGGCGACTTTCTCGCGCGCTTTTTTCTGAGCGGCGTGGACGGCTTCGGTGCGGGCCTGCTTTTCCTTGATACCAAAAGCGGCCTGAAGATCCGCGGTGATCGCATCGCGCACGATCTTCTCCACTACGGGGAAGTTTTCGTTAACGGCCGGAAGCTCCCATTTCGCCTTGCCTGCTTCGGCAACCATCTCGTTGATAAGTTTGATTACGGCCTGGAAGGATTTGAATCCAGCCTCGACCGCGCCAAGCATTACGTCTTCGGGCAACTGATTCGCTTCGGATTCTACCATAAGCACGCCGTCCTTGGTTCCTGCGACAACCAAATTCAATTCGGTGTCGACAAGTTCGGACAAAGTCGGGTTGATGATGTATTTCTTATCCTTGTATGCGACGCGCGCGGCACCGATGGGTCCTGCGAACGGCACGCCGGAAATCGCCAACGCGGCCGAGCAAGCGACCATGGCCAAGATGTCCGGCTTGTTCTGCTTGTCATAATTGAATACGGTTGCGACGACCTGAACCTCGTTCTTGAAGTTATCAGGGAACAGGGGGCGCACAGGCCGGTCGATAAGACGCGCGGTAAGCACTTCGTCGGTCGACGGCTGGCCTTCGCGGCGCTTGAACGATCCGGGGATTTTACCGGCCGAGCTGAATTTTTCCTGGTAATCGACCGTCAAAGGGAAGAAGCCCTGGTCGGGTTTCGGCTCCTTGTTGGCGACGACGGTGGCAAGCACGGTTGTTTCTCCGTATGTGGCCATGACGGCTCCGGTCGCTTGACGCGCGATTTTCCCGGTCTGAAGGACAAGTTCCTTGCCTTCCCAGTTCATGCGCTTTTCGGTGATGTTGAACATTGATGTTTCAGATGTGGATTTTTTTCCAAATATTCCAAACATAGTTTTTTCCTTTCTGTTTCGCCCCCGGCCGCGCACTATGTCAGAAGATGAAACGCTAGGCCTAGCGCTTGATATTCCAACATTGCCCAGCCGGGGGCATTTGTTGTTGTTCCGCTTATTTGCGGAGGTTTAGTTTTTTAAGCGTTTCTTCGTATGTCGCCTTGTCGGTTTTCGCAAGGTATGCAAGAAGCTTCTTGCGCTTGTTTACCATCGTGATAAGGCCGCGGTGCGAAGCCTTGTCCTTGGGCGCATTTTTGAAATGACCCTCAAGGCCGAGTATGCGGGCCGTCAGGATTTCGATCTGCACTGCGGCCGATCCGGTGTCCTTGTCGTGTTTTGCAAGAGCGAGTTTCTTTTTGTCTGCCATAGTTTTTACCTTTTTCTTTCGTCATTCCGGGCCTGACCCGGAATCCATTTAGTTGTTTATTACGCGCACCGGATACATTCTACCATCGCGAATTTCCGCGATAGCGACCAAAGAACCATTAAGGATTACTTTGCGAATTCCGTCCAAGCCGACATATTCCACGGACATTCCGTGTCGTAATCGGACAGCGACCTCTTCGCTGATCTTCTCCTCCAAGATGCCGTTCAGAGGGAAGCACAAATCCAAAATAAAATCTCGTGCATCAGGTTTTGCCGTATTCTCAAACATTTTTGCCAACTTGTCAAGCGATATTGCAGTATCCGCCTCAAACGCCCCGGACGCCTCCCTATATATATATGAGGCATAGCCAAGCGAACCGACCGCACGCGCCAAATCGCACGCCATCGAACGGACGTAAAAGCCTGTGTCGGCGGTTATGCGGAATTGCCACTCGCACTCTGTTCCAGCAAGCGACGCCGAGCTGGGCGGCAAGCGGTGTATACCGCGCGCGTCCAGCGTGGGGGCGGCGGAGCGCGCGGAGCCCTTTGGGCTGTAGGGTGCTTGCCCCAACAATTCAAACTCATGCACAAAGTTAGACCGCGATTTAATTTCGAATTCCACACCCTCGCGCGCAAGGTCATACGCCCGCCGCCCGCCGATTTGTATAGCGCTGTATTTAGGCGGAACTTGGGTAATCGCACCACGGAAACTCGCAACAGCCGCCAAAATCTCGTCGCGCATAGGGATTTTATCGGACGTCGCAACCACCTCCCCACCCCTGTCCGCAGTGGTAGTTTCCGCCCCGAACTTTATATTGAAAACATAAGTTTTTCGGCCATCCGTGATATACGGCAATAATTTGGTAGCCTCCCCAAGCGCGATTGGCAAAACCCCCTCGGCCAACGGGTCAAGCGTCCCGACAAACCCGATTTTGACCTTTCCGAACTCCGGAAAAAGCAGGCGTTTTATACGGTAAAGCGCATCGTTCGAGGACAGCCCCGATTCCTTGTAAAAATTGATAAAACCGTTGAGCATTTTAGAATTATAATGCGCAAAACCCACAAAATCAACGCGATTTCCTAATATATTGATAATATGGGGAAAAATCACAACACACTTCATCACGATAGTGTGATATCATGATATCGCGATAGCGCGATGAAGTAAAGCGTCCCCTTGACTTGCCCAAAGCAGCAACTTATAATCCTCGCATGCAATCAGAAATCGAACTGAAATTTTACCCCATAGACAAGGACGCCACACGCGCCAAACTGCGCGCCGCCGGGTTCTCGCTCGTCCACCCGGAATACATGCCCAAACGCGCGATTTTCGCGGTCGAGAATAATCTCGATGTTGCCTTTGCCCGCGTCCGGCAAGAGGCCGATTGTATAACTATGAGCATAAAGAAAACATCGACCTCCGGGATACAAGGAAACACCGAAATCTGCCTAAAGGTCGACAATTACGAAAACGCCATAGGATTCCTTAACTCCTTGAAATTCAGGCAAAAAGCGTATCAGGAAACCCTCCGCGAAACCTGGCGCCGCGGCGATGTCGAGGCCGATATCGACACCTGGCCCGGCCTTAAACCTTTCATCGAAATCGAGGGCAAGACCGAGGAGCAGGTCAAAACGGCTGCCACAGACCTTGGATTCGATATCGCGAACGCCATGTTCGGCGACGCCGGGCACGTTTACGAGTTCGAGGGC
>WQWV01000022.1 GCA_009785175.1 Alphaproteobacteria bacterium | reverse complement strand
TGAACAGTGCTTATCCTAAATTCCGCTAAGTCATGTATGTCTATATACATTCCTGTCGCATAATTTATTATAAGCTTGTTCCTCGCGCGATTTGATGGGGTTTGAGAGCGAAGCCAGGACGCCAAGCACGTCCGGGCAAGCACGAACTTGTGAGTGCCAACGCCCGGGTGGGGCGTGCGTTGGCCGCCTGGCGGCGCGCATACAAATATTACGCTATTGGCACTGCAACATTTTCTTGTCGGCAAGGACGTGCGCGTGGAAGTGCATGACGCCCTGGCCATGGGATTCGCCCGTGTTGACCCAGACGTTGAAGCCGTCCATCTTCGCCATCTCGGCCACGTCGGCGACGAGTTTCCAAAAGCCCATCTGCTCGGCCTGGCTTGCCGTGCGTATGAAGTGGTGAATGTTCGCATACGGCCCCTTGGGAATTATAAGAATATGGAACGGAGCCTCGGGGCGAATGGTTGGAATCGCGATGGCGTGTTCGTTTTCGGCGAACTTGTCGCGCGCCTTCTTTCCGCTTAGGATTTGGGCGAAGACGTTATCGGCGTCGTATTTGTTTTCAAACACGCTAGGCGTTTCCGGTTTCCGGCTTGAACTTCGCCAGGTGGTCGAAGAATGCGGCCTTGTATTTGTTCTCGGCTTCGCGCAGCTTTATCATCTCCTCGAAACCTTCGGGGTTTGTGGCGGCGATGGATTTATAGCGCGTTTCGGTAAGCAGGTAATCCCTTAGCCCTATGGACGCAGGTTTGGAATCCATTTGAAGCGGCGGTTCGCCGGCGGTTATCCTGCGCGGGTCGAAACGATACATTTCCCAGTGGCCGGAGTCGACGGCTTTTTTGGCTTGCGATAGTCCCTTGGATAAATCGAAACCGTGCGCGATGCAGGGCGCGTATGCTATTATAAGCGAGGGGCCGTCGAAGCTTTCGGCTTCTTTGAGGGCTTTTATCGTTTGAGCTTCGCTTGCTCCGAACGCGATTTTCGCGACGTAGGCGTTGGCGTTGGCCATTGCGATAAGTCCGAGGTCTTTTTTCACCAACGCGCGGCCGCCCGAGGCGAACTGTGCGCCGGCTCCGCGTGGAGTGGCCTTGGACGCTTGACCGCCGGTGTTGGAATAGACTTCGGTATCAAGAACCAATATATTCACGTCTTCGTCCATGTTAAGCACGTGGTCGAGGCCGCCGTAGCCGATGTCGTATGCCCAGCCGTCGCCGCCGAAAATCCAAATCGATTTCTTGACAAGGTATTTTGCGATGGATTTGAGTTCTCCGGTCGCGGCGGCCGCGATTTTTTCGACGGTTTCATAGCTAGGTTTGTTAAGGCCGGCTTCGACTAGGTCGGCGCTTAAACCGCTTGATTTCAAGAGGTCTTGGGCGCGGCGTTTCATTTTGGAATGCGCGAGCGCTTGGCCGTATCCGTATTCCGCGTTGTCCTCGAAAAGCGAGTTCGACCATGCGGGGCCGTGGCCGGACGCGTCCGTGCAATAAGGCGTGGTAGGAAGGTTGCCGCCGTAAATCGAGGTGCAGCCGGTGGCGTTCGCGACCACCATCTTGTCGCCGAAAAGCTGCGAGATGAGGCGAATGTATCCGGCCTCGCCGCAACCGGTGCAGGCGCCGGGGAATTCGAAGTAGGGGGCGAGCCTTGCCGCGTCCTTGGGAAGGGCGGTATTGAGGCCATCGGTCGAATCGTAGGGGAGTTTTTCGTGCGCTTCGTATTTCGCGACTTCTGCTTCTCTCACTTCGGTAAGCGGTTTCATGTCGAGCGCCTTGACCGGGCAGGTGGTGGCGCAAAGGGTGCAGCCGGTGCAATCAAGCGGGCTTGCCTGGACCACGCCGCCCTTGATGCGTATAGCCGCGTGGGGGCAGGCCAGCACGCACTTGCCGCATTTGATACATTTTTCGTTCAAGACCGGCACGTTGTCGGCAATCGCGCGCTTCTCATAACGCGATGTGTTGGTCGGGAAGGTGCCGTCGACGGATAGTTTGCTTACTGGCAAGTCGTTGCCGCGGCCGGCGATGATTTCGGCTTCGACTTCGCGCACATAGGGCGTAGCGTCGGCGGAAACCGGAAGGGGCCTGGGCTTGCCGTCGGCCTTTGTGGGCACAGTGAATTCCTTTATGCCGGCGACAGCGTTATCAACGGCCTTGAAGTTCATGGCGACGATTTCGGGGCCTTTCTTGGAATAGGTTTTCTCGATAGCTTTTTTAATCGCGTCGATGGCGGCCTTGGAATCAATCACTTTGGCAAGATGGAAGAACGCGGTTTGCATGATCGTGTTTATACGTCTGCCCATGCCGGAATCGCGCGCGACTATGCTTGCGTCGATATAGAAGACTTTCAATTTTTTATCGATGATTTGTTGCTGTGCTTCGAGTGGGAGGTTATCCCAAAGTTTGTCGCCATAGGGCGAGTTGATCAAAAGCGTCGCGCCGGCCTTGGCATTCTTCAACATATCCAGCGTCCAGAAAAGAGGGAAGTGGTGCACGGCCATAAAGTCGGCGTTTGAAATCAGATATGGCGCGCGGATAGGATTCTTCGAGAAGCGCAGGTGCGAAATAGTGTTGCCGCCGGACTTCTTGGAATCGTATTCGAAATAGGCTTGTCCATACAGGTCGGTATTCTGCGTTATTATCTTGATCGAGTTCTTGTTCGCTCCGACCGTGCCGTCCGCGCCGAGGCCATAGAAGAGCGCCTGTTTCATATCGGCGTCCTCGATTTTGTAATCGCCGTAGGTAAGCGACAGGTTCGTGAGGTCGTCGTTTATGCCGACTGTGAACTCGGGCTTGGCATTCGGTTTTGCAAGCTCGTCGAAAACTGCCTTGACCATCGCGGGCGTGAATTCTTTCGAGGAGAGCCCATAGCGGCCGCGGATAATGTTGATGTCCTTTTTGTTTTTGAGTGCGGCTACGGCGTCAAGGTATAGCGGTTCGCCGGTGGCGCCGGATTCCTTAGTCCTGTCAAGGACCGCTATGGATTTGACAGAGGCGGGAAGTGCTTCTGCGAACGCCTTTGCCGGGAAGGGGCGATATAGGCGGACTTTGAGCAAGCCGATTTTGCCGCCAAGAGCCTTAACCGTTTCCTCGATAGTTTCGACGCCGGAACCCATGGCTACGATTACGTGCTCGGCGTCCTTGGCGCCTATGTATTCCACCACGCCGTATTTGCGGCCGGTTAGTTTTTCAAGTTGGGCGAATGTTTCTGCGACTACGGATTCCACTTTGTTATAGAAGGGGTTTGCCGCCTCGGCCCCTTGGAACCACACGTCGGGATTTTGTGCGGTGCCGCGGATTGTCGGGTGAGAAGGGTCAAGCGAGCGGGCGCGGAATTCCTCGATCGCCTTATCGTCAATAATGGATTTGACCGCGTCGTCGGCAATCTGCTCGATCATATTGACTTCGTGCGACGTGCGGAAACCGTCGAAGAAGTGGATAAACGGCACGCGGGTTTTAAGCGTCGCCGAGTGCGAGATAAGCGCGAAGTCGTGCGCCTCCTGGACCGAGTTGGACGCCAGCATCGCGAAACCGATTTGGCGGCAGGCCATGACGTCGCTATGATCGCCGAAGATGCTAAGCGCGTGTCTTGCCACAGTTCGGGCGGATACGTGCATGACGAACGGCAGAAGCTCGCCCGCGATCTTATACATGTTCGGAATCATAAGGAGAAGCCCCTGCGACGCCGTGAAGGTGGTGGCAAGCGTTCCGGCCTGTAGCGCGCCGTGGACGGCAGCGATCGCGCCGGCTTCGGACTGCATTTGGGACACTTCGGGCGTTTCGCCGAAGACGTTGGCGCGGCCCTTGTTGCTCCAGGATTCGTAATGCTCGGCCATGGGGCTTGACGGCGTGATGGGGTATATAATCGCCATCGAGGTAGAACGATAGGCTATGTCGGAAGCCGCTTCGCAGCCGTCGCACATGATGTATTTGGACATGTAATTTCCTTGTTTGGTTAAATTTCATGGGATTTTAGCAGGGGGGAGGAAGAAAGTCAACTTTCCCCTTGACTTTGCCCCGAATACCCCCTACTATACCCTTGTATTTGTTGAGTTCAAGATAGGTGGTAGGCGAAAGCCCCGCCTTTTTTAATGCTCATTATATTTGACCGGATTCCGGGTCGGGCCCGGAATGACAAGGATAGTTTATGGCACTTGCCGACAAAATAAAATTGCTGCTTGATCCGATTGCGGTGTCCAAGGACGCGAGGATCGTGGCCGTCGAGTATGGCGGCAAGGTGCTGCGCGCGCTGGTCGAGGCTTTGGATTACTCCCCGCTTCCGATGAAGAAAATCGAGGAGTTGAGCCGCCTTTTCTCGGCTACCCTTGACGTCGAGGACGTTATCAAAGACCGCTATTACCTAGAGGTCTCGTCCCCGGGCATGGCGCGGCCTATTCTTACCCGCGAAGACTGGAACCACTTTGCGGGGCGTATGGCGACCGTCGAACTTCGCGAACCGAACGCCGAAGGGCTCAAGACCCTCAACATGAAAATCACACCCGACTTCGATTTTTCAGAAGTCGCGAAGGCAAAACTTTTCATATCCGATATGGATATAAAAAACATACTAAAAGAAAGGAAAAAAAATGGCTAAGCCGAAAATAGTGTCATTTCCCCGTCCCGAACTTGTCGCCGTTATGAACAACGTCGCAATCGAGAAGAACATCGCGCCCGAAATCGTATTCGACGCGCTTGAGCAGGCCGTTGCAAAGGCCGGAATCCAAAAATACGGACACGACTTCAACATAGTCGCAACCGTAGACCGCGAAGACGGAACAATCAGAATCTATAAGCGCATAACCGTCGTCGACGGGACGCCCAAAATCGACGAGATCACCGGCGAGGAAATTCCGTTCGATGCGAACAAGGAGCTTCTGGTCGCGGACGCAAAGGGGCTTAAGGTCGGCGACGTCATCGACGAGGAACTACTCCCGATCGACTTCGGCCGCGCGGCTTTCCAATCCGTCAAGACCACCGTCATGCAGAAAATCAAATCCGCCGAGAAAGACCGCGAGTTCGAAGAGTTCGACGGCAAGGCCGGCTCGATCGCTAACGGCATCGTCAAACGCGTGGAATACGGATCGGTCATAGTAGACCTTAACGGCAAGGCCGAGGCGATTATCCGCCGCAACGAAACCATACCGCGGGAAAACCTTCACGTAGGCGACCGCGTGCGCGCAGTCATACTTGAGGTCAAGCGCGACTTTTCGGGTCCGCAGGTATTGCTATCACGCTCGCACCCCTTGTTCTTGTCCGCATTGTTCGCAGCCGAAGTTCCCGAAGTTTACGAGGGCACAGTCGAGGTCAAGGCCGTCGCACGCGATCCCGGAAGCCGCGCAAAGGTCGCCGTCGTTTCGCACGAGTCGTCTATTGACCCCGTCGGCGCAGTCGTCGGAACCAAAGGCAGCCGCATTCAAAACATCGTAGGCGAGTTGTCGGGTGAAAAAATCGACGTCATAGAGTGGACGCCAAACGTCGCCGCGCTTGCGGTGGACGCGCTTTCGCCGGCCAAGGTTTCCAAGGTCATCGTGGACGAGGAATCGCACCGCATCGACGCCATAGTCGAAACCGACCAGCTATCACTTGCAATCGGCCGCCACGGTCAGAACGTGCGTCTTGCCTCGCAGCTTTTGGGCTGGGGCATCGACGTCATGAGCGAGGACCAGTCGAACGAGCGCCGCTCTGCTCGCACCAAGGAGATCAGCGAGAAGTTCATCGCCGCCCTTGACATCGACGACATCATGGCCCAACTTTTGGTTATCGAAGGATTCACTAGCGTCGAGGACATAGCCATGGTCGAACTCGCCGAACTTAAAACTATCCAAGGATTCGACGAAGACCTTGCCGCCGAACTTCAATCCCGCGCTAAGGCTTTCATAGAAAAAGAGAAAGGCGCCGCAGCCGACAAGGCCGCCGCGCTTGGCATCGCCGCAGACCTTGCCCAATTCGACGGCATGACCGCGGAAATACTCGAGGCGTTGGCCAAGGACGGAATCAAGTCGCTTGGCGACTTCGCCGGACTTGCCGCCGACGAGTTGGTCGAGCTTGTCCCTTCGATGAGCGAGGAAGATGCGGGCAAACTTATAATGAAGGCGCGCGAAATCGCGTTCGCATAAGGTAAAGAAAGAAGGTGCCGTATGGCTGAGAAACTTACATTAAAGCTTGGGACCAAACCCTCGTTCGCGCCGAAAGCCTCGGGTATCACCGTCGAGGTCATCAAGAAACGCCGCGTGCCCGGAGAGGGCGCCGCCGTCGAAGCGATCCAGTCGGTTCAAACGACCGAACAGAAGAACGACCGAATAAAGTCGCTTATCATGAACGCGAAACGCGAGCTTTCGGAATCGGAAAAGCAGTCGCAGGAATTGGCGCGCGCAGATGCCGAGCGTATAGCACAGACCGTCGCCGCGCAGCAGGCCGCGGCCGTCGTCGAGGCAAAAAAACCGGCTTCTTCCTCCGCCGCTTCTGATAAAAAAGACGCTAGCCCGAAATCGTTCAAAAAATTCGACGAGGCCGAGGGAGCGCGCCGCGTGCAAACCTTCAAGCCCACCAAATCCTCGATGTCAACAATCGACGCCGTGGATTTCGAAGACGAATCGGGCGCGGTATCGACTTCCCTATCCTCCGCCATGGACATCATCGGGCTTCGTGCGCATCGTCGCTCGCACGCGTCCATGAAACGTCAGCGCGAGAAGAACTATCGCAAATTCATCGAGCGCACCGAGGGCGATAAGGCCGAGGCCGCAAAGGTCAGTCGCGAAGTCGTGCTACCTGAAACAATCTCGGTCAAAGACCTTGCCGTCCGCATGAACGAAAAATCTTCGGACGTAGTCAAGGCTATGATGAAGCTTGGCATAATGGCCACCATCAACCAAATAATCGATGCGGACACCGCCGAGCTTGTCGTCCTTGAATTCGGGCATACCGTAAAACGCGTGCTTGATTCCGACGTCGAAACCGAGGCGTTGACCGTAGATGCGGGCGAAGAAGTGCTTGCCCCGCGCGCTCCTGTCGTCGTCGTCATGGGCCACGTCGATCACGGCAAAACCTCGCTCCTCGACGCATTCCGCAAGGCCGACGTCGTATCCGGCGAAGCGGGCGGCATCACGCAACACATCGGCGCGTATCAGGTAAAAACTTCGTCCGGTCGCAAAATCACTTTCATCGACACCCCCGGGCACGAGGCGTTTTCGGCCATGCGCTCGCGCGGTGCCGCTATTACCGACGTGGCGATTCTTGTCGTGGCTGCCAACGATTCCATAATGCCTCAGACCGTCGAAGCTATCAACCACGCCAAGGCCGCAGGCGTTCCTATGATCGTTGCGATCAACAAAATCGACTTGCCGGACGCGAACCCGAACAAAGTGCGCCAAGATTTGCTACAGCACAGCGTGGTCGTCGAAGCTATGGGCGGCACAACCATCGACGTCGAAATCTCGGCCAAGAATCGCACCAACCTTGAGAAGCTTGAGGAGATGATTTTGTTGCAGGCCGACATGCTCGAGCTTAAGGGCAACGTCGCCGGCGCCGCAAAGGGAACCGTCATCGAGGCCAAGGTCGAACAGGGACGCGGTTCGGTCGCAACTATACTTGTGCAAAAAGGCCAGCTTAAAAAAGGCGACATCTTCGTTTCCGGTTCATCGACCGGGCGCGTGCGCGACATGCTTGACGAATACGGCAAGCGCATAGTCGAGGCTGGACCCTCGACCCCCGTCGTCGTGTTCGGATTCGAAGGAACTCCGGTTGCCGGCGACGACTTCGCCGTATTGGAATCCGAGGCCAAGGCGCGCGAAATCGCAGCCTACCGCAAATCCAAAGAAGCGCAGAAGAAAATGGTGCGCTCGAAATCCTCGTGGCAGGAAATATTCGAGGGGATCAAAGAAGGCTCGGCGCAAGAACTGCCCGTCATCATAAAGGGCGACACGCAGGGCTCGATCGAAGCCATCGCAGACTCGCTTGTCAAAATCCCGTCCGAAAAAGTCAAAGTCCGCGTCATGCACAGCGGCGTCGGCGGAATCAACGAGTCCGACATATCGCTTGCGAAGGCCACCGGCTCCGTCATTCTTGCCTTTAACGTCCGCGCGAACACCAACGCCAAGGACGAGGCGCGCGCCGCAAACATCGACATACGATACTACTCTATCATCTATCAGATGATCGACGACGTGAAGGTGTTGATGAGCGGCCTGCTTGCCCCTGTGGTCAAGGAAGTCTTTGTCGGATACGCAGACGTCATCGCGACATTCAACGCCGGCAAGACCAAGGTCGCCGGTTGCTTGGTGAGCGAAGGCGTAATAAAGAAGGGCTCGGGCGTTCGCATGATCCGCGACGACGTCGTAATCTTTACCGGCAAACTCGCTCAGCTTAAACGCGCCAAGGACGACGTCAAAGAAGTCCGCGCCGGAACGGAATGCGGAGTATCCTTCGACAACTTCAACGACATACAGGTCGGCGATAAGTTGGAGTGCTTCGATACCGAGGAAATCAAGGCTACAATATAAACTCGCCATTTTGGGCGCCTACTAGGCTTTCGGAAAAAATAAAAAGCACGTATGCCAAAATACGTTTACTTTTTATTTTTCCCTCCAAGCCGTCGTATCCACCTAAAACTGACGAGTTTATGGTTTTCCTTTCTACATATATTCTTTTCTTGAAAACGAACGCACAAGGCCGGACATGGTTTCGGAAAACTTGGCGCAGCTGGCGTTCGCGTCTACTGCGAAATCTATGCCTGATTTCTCGGCTAGAGCTTTCATATAGACACATTCGAGGCCGTTCACAGCTTCGGTGTATTCAACCGCTCCGTGCCGCCCGTCTATGCCGTTGTAGCCGCTTTCCTCTATCTTGTGTTTGACATGCACGATAGTGTCGCCGACGTTGCCGCAGTGCGAGCATCTCCGCGCTTTGTCCCTTTCGCATTCTTTGTATCCGATTTTGTCGTTTAGTTCATTTCTGTTTTTATAAGTGTTCATAATAATCCCCTTTGGATTGTTGGTTTAATTTTTATGTTTGGAAGTAGGCCGTGCGGCCGGGTATGTATTAAACCCTTGCGGGAGGGGGGAGGACGGTAAGGGCGTGCGTCATAACCGCGCGGATTGCGCTTTGGTTTTGGCGATGGTTGTCGCGTGCGGTCATGGGGCTATTATGGCTTATGAATAAGAATTGTCAAGAGGCGGCGGGGATCAAATACCATATCGCTGTTTGCTTCTTTTTTCGGCCTTGATAAAGAATATGTCGCGGGTTGTTAAAGAGTCTTTATCAAAGGGGCTCATTCTTTTACTGTTTTTCTTGTTATTGCTTGGGTTGCGATTTTGGCCTCTTATTTTATATATTTCCCCTTTGGTATTACGGTGGCAATCATCGTCAGGGGTGTTGTGGCTATTATAAAAGGTGTTTTTACGGCGTGCTATGGTAGGGCGTTTGTCAGTTTGCAAGGCTTCGGCGGCGGTAGAGATGACTTTGATGGCCTCTTTGGCTTCTATAAGTTTGGAATAAAGGGCGTCCCATTCGGTTTTAGCATCTCCTTCGAGATTTGAGATTTTGGAATTTTTTAAGAATTCTTCGGCGATCAAGCTTAGTTTATAGGCGACTTCGTCCGCGTTGTCGGAATGGTCTTTTGCTTCTTGGATTTTACCCTTGGAAATTGTCGAATCGAGGGAGTTTAGGAATTTGAGCTGATACGAGATGAGGTAAAGAACACCCTCGATTCTATTTAAGCTATGTCCCATCTGCTTTTTGGTTATGTATCTGAATTGTTTCATGATATTGATTTTATCTGTAATTTTTTGTTCTGTCAATAGTTATTTATGGTTGACAAATATAATAATTTGGTTAAAATATTGAAAATATACAAAAAAGGTATTGAAAAATGAAAAGAATACGCACTGCCGATATTGCGGCCCTTAAAATTAGGAAGAGCATGAACCGCTATGAGGTTGAAACCGAGCTTAAAACTGCGAAAGAGTTTTGGTATATCGTCAACGGGCGTTTCAACTTTTTGGAATCGTTCGGAACTAAAATTCCGACCGAACAACTTGAGAAGATCGAGAAGCTTAGGAAAAAAGGTGTTGCCGCGTGGGAAAGAATAGAGGAACTGGGCAGGGCATTCCTTTTAACTCAGGACGACAAATTCAAAGGTGAGAGCAAAGAGGAATGGGACGCGTGTTTTGCTAGACTCATACATGCCAAGGACGAACTTATACAGTTTGCAAAGAAGTTGCAAGACCTTAGGTCAAAGCAGGTGGTGCACACGCCTAAAAAGACTATTTATGGTGGGGGGGGGTATGACGATGAGGCATCAATCCCGGGCTTTACGAATCGCGACCAAATAAACGACAGGCGGCGCGCAAAGCCTAAGATCGGAAATATAAATGGTCGAAGCGCAAGAAACAACCTTGGCAACGAATCGTATGAAATATTGGCGGCTATTCGCAACAGATCAAAGTTATGATAAAATCGCATGATAAAATTTTCGTTATCACCGGGCTTACCTGCTCGGGCAAGACTACGCAGAACGATAATTTTATCGCCGACGGACTTAACGTTCAAAATGCGCTTCGCTATATGACCCGTCCAATACGTCCCAACGAGGTCAACGGCCGCGACGCCGTGTTCCTTAGCCGCGAAGAATTCAAAGAGCAGGACGCGCTTGGAAAATTCCTATTCACATATTCCATCGACATGCCGAACGGCGAATACAACGACTATTTGATCGGGTTCAGGAAAGAGGATATTCACGGCAACGTCATGGTGGCGCTTAACCTTGTCGGCGCGATTCCGTTCGTGAACCGTCTTAACAGCCAGAACGTGATCACCGTGTTTTTGTGTCCGACATTCGCCGAGATCAAACGGCGTATGCGCGCACGCGGGGACGAGCCGAACGCCGCCGATCACAAGCTTTGGAAGAATATCCAGAACTCACGCTATCTTAGGTTGGTGGCCGACTCGCCGTATGTAATGATCGGCAACGGAACCATCGACGATGTTTATACACAGACGAAGAAATTTTTGACTTCGCAAAGGCGCGACATAATGAAACTTGCCGAGATGAAGATGGACGTGCCGTTTCAGCTTAATAAGCAGCATTGAATTCAAGCGAGTTTCACGAGCGCAAACGCGCGCCACGCCGCCCCCCCCCACGCAGTGCGCGCGCGGTATAACCGCTTTCGCCCAGCTCGGCGTGAACTTGCTTGGTTGTCGGATTAATTATTAAACAAGAAGTGCATGACGTCCCCGTCGGCGACGATGTAATCCTTGCCCTCGGTGCGGAGCCGTCCGGCCTCGCGCGTGCGCGCTTCGCCCCCAAATTTAACATAATCGTCATACGAAATAGTTTCCGCGCGGATAAAGCCTTTTTCGAAATCGGTGTGGATAACGCCGGCTGCTGCGGGCGCTTTGTCCCCGGACTTGATCGTCCATGCGCGCGTTTCCTTGGGCCCCGCTGTGAAGTATGTGCGCAGGTTCAGGATCTCGTATCCCTTTTTGATAATGCGGGATAGCCCGGATTCGGAAATTCCCACGGCCCCCAGAAATTCGCGCTTCTCTTCGTCGGAGCCGAGAGCGGCTATTTCCTGTTCTATTTTGGCCGAGATGATTATTCCGCCTGGGACAAGTTGAGTGTATTTGTTGCCGGTGGCGGCCGAGGATTCCTCGACGTTAAGGACATAAATCACAGGTTTGCTTGTCAGTAAAAATAAATCGCGCGGGGCGTTGGTGGCGGGTTTTCCGTTTTCCAATTCGATCATTGCAGCACGCATGGATTCGAGTTGGGCGATGGATTCCTTGTCGCCGGATTTGGCCTTCTTCTCAAGCGCGGGCATGCGTTTCGCGAGGGACTCCATGTCGGCGAGCATCAATTCCGTGTTGATGATTTCTATGTCGCGCAGGGGGTCGACCGAGTTCGCCACGTGGATCACCTCGTCATCGTCGAAGCAGCGCACCACGTGCACGATCGCGTCGACTTCGCGTATGTTGGCAAGGAATTGGTTGCCCAAGCCTTCGCCCTTTGACGCGCCCTTGACCAGTCCCGCGATGTCCACGAACTCGAGTTTAGTTGGAATGATTTCTTGCGATTTTGCTATGGTTGCGAGTTTTGCGAGGCGCTCGTCGGGGACGGCAACGATGCCGGAATTGGGTTCGATTGTGCAAAAGGGATAGTTCGCGCTTTGCGCCTGAATCGTGCCGATCAGAGCGTTAAAAAGCGTCGACTTTCCGACGTTGGGCAAACCAACTATTCCACATTTAAGCGCCATCGGTTTGCTCCTTAACTTTCTTAATGAAACGTTTCATCGAATCGTCGGGGTTGAGGTTTATGTCCTTCCTATCGAACGCGGCGGCGGAGTATTTGGACACATCGCCGGGCTTGCCGTTCGCGCGGCCGCGGGTGCGTTTGGAGGCGAACTCTTCGAACGATTTCAGCCAGTAGTGGTTGATTCTTATTTTCGATTTCGGGAAGTGGCGCGAGGGTTTCACCGTAATCTTGCCGCCCCAATCGAAAGCGGTGAACGGGCGGAAATTTTCGTCGACAGTGGCGCCGCGGGCGAGGTAGAACCAATGCGGATTCGAGACGCCGCAGACCGCGCGGGGATTGACAAGCACTTTGCCGCGCTCGGCGACGTATCCGGTTTTGGTATACGATTCTATCACAAGGCCGGCGGGTTTCTTTTTATGTCCGTTGCTGCCGAAATTTTCCCATAGGAGATAGACCTGGTTCGCGTGGGACGGTATAGATTTTATAAACGGTTTCAACGTGTCGGTGCCAAGCGGGACCATGAACTCGTCAAGGTCGATGACGGCAAGCCATTTCGTTTTGTTTTCCGTGCGTAGGATCGCGTCGGTGTAGATCGCGATTTGTTGTTTCGTGCCGTGCCAGGGAATGTATTCGACTATGCCTTTTTTTATATATGGCGCGAGGATTTGTTTTGTGCCGTCGTCGGATTCGTTGTCGTAGATATAAAATTTCTCGACACCGATTAGGCGGTGGTATTCTAGCCATTCCCGGAAATACGCGCCTTCGTTTTTAGCCATCGCGATTACCGAGAGCGTTTGCGGGAACTTGCGTTTCTCGTTCGTGCCGGTAAGAAGGATTTTGAAATAGCGCAGGACTCCCATCTTGAGGACGGCGCGGATCTTGTAATACGCGTGGCCAAGCGGGACGAACGGATAGACAAACTTCATCAATGTTTTTTTATTGAATTTCATATCAATAAATCGGGAACCTGCGGACAAGTTTAAGTGCGTCGGCGCGCACGGCCTTGATCCCCTCGGATTCATAGTTTTTGCCCACCACATAATCCTCGATCGCGCGGTTCATGAGGCTGGCGATTTCCACCATCTCGGCCTCTTTCATGCCGCGGGTTGTAATCGCCGGAGTGCCGATCCTGATCCCGCTTGTGATCGTGGGAGGAAGGGGATCGTTCGGGATCGCGTTCTTGTTGGTCGTGATGCCGGCGTGTTCAAGCGCGGTGTCGGCCTCGGTCCCAGTAATCCCCTTGGGACGCAAATCGACAAGCAAAAGATGCGTGTCCGTGCCGCCGGAAATTAATTTGAATCCATGTTTTATCAATTCCTCGCCAAGGACTTTCGCGTTCTTTACGATCTGTTCGGCGTATGGTTTCCAGGTGGGTTTTAGTATCTCGCCGAATGCTACGGCCTTTGCCGCGATGACGTGGTCAAGCGGGCCGCCCTGTATCCCCGGGAATACCGCGCGGTCGATTTTTTTCGCCATCTCCTCGTCGTTCGTAAGTATCAATCCGCCCCTTGGCCCGCGCAAGGTTTTGTGCGTAGTGGCCGTTATAACGTCCGCGTATTCGACGGGCGAGGGGATAACCTTGGCCGCTACAAGGCCCGCGATGTGCGCCATGTCGACCATGAATTTCGCGCCGGCTTTGTCGGCGATTTCGCGGAACCTTTTGAAGTCGAAAAGGCGGGGATAAGCGGTGGCGCCGGCGATGATGAATTTCGGTTTGTTCTCGACGGCCATACGCTCGACTTCGTCGTAATCGATCATGCCGTTCTCGTCGACTCCGTATTGAACCGAGTTGAACCAGCGGCCGGAAATCGTCGGCTTGGCACCGTGGGTAAGGTGGCCGCCTGCCGCAAGGTTCATGCCCATGATCGTGTCGCCGGGTTTGGCGAGCGCGAAGAGGACGGCAAGGTTCGCGGGCGCACCTGCGTGCGTTTGGACGTTCGCGTATTTCGTGCCGAAGATTTCGCATGCGCGCGCTATGCAGAGAGATTCCATATCGTCGGCGAACTGGTTGCCCTGATAATATCTTTTGCCGGGATAGCCCTCGGAATATTTGTTTGTAAATATGGAACCGGCGGCGTCAAGCACGGCTTGCGATACTATGTTTTCCGAGGCGATTAATTCGATCGCGTCCTGCTGGCGTTTGAGTTCGTTGTCTATGATCTTTGCTACTGCGGGATCTGTGGCGGCGAGTTTGTCGTGGAAAAAATCGGTCATGGGGCTCTCCTTTGTTCGAGTAAGTTTAGCCTTTGGCAAAGGTAAGGTCAAGGATTGAATGACAAATCTCTTGACAAAGCGTGGGGGGGGGTAAAATGGAATATACTTACGAAATAGAAAAGGGAGATGGAAAATGGCCGAAACTTTCAAGACGATGTCCGAGGACCCGGCGGTTCGCAATGTTTGGGAAAATCGCGAGCGGGCGGCGGACCTTATGAACCGATACAGCCACCTTATCGACCTGATGGCGTTCAACCTTGAGGGAAGGGCGGTGTATTCGCCCAAGGGCATAGTCGACGAGGTAATAAACAGGGACGAGATAAAACTTGGCACAAAGGACGAGGCGCTGCTTTTCGGCATAGCGCTTACCAAAAATATCGACGCCGGGACGTTCAACCAGCTTGTAAGAATTTCCGAGGACCGTGCGGCGCTTTGGGATTTGGATGTCAAGGACGGGCAATACGACACCAACTCGTCGGCAACCATGACAGTGCTGAAGAACCGGGAAAAAGCTGTGGAGCTGGTGGCGCATTATCGCGACATCGTCGACGGCCTTGCGCTTCAATTCTCGCATGAAAAAAACGACAACAAGGAAATGCTTGTCGACATGGCGACGCAGAAGGCGGATATGGTTTTTCCCGGCGGCGAGGACCGCGGCCTGCTTTTTATGATTGCGGCGGTCAAAGAAAGCGACAAGGCGTTGTTCGCGGACCTTGAGAGCCGGGCGGCGGATAAAATCAAAAAGGATGCGATTCTTCGGAAGTTTAAGAACGGGCAGGGGCTTGGGTAAAGTCCCCGCGAACTGCGCAAGCATTCGCGTAGCCTAAGCGAAGGCAACTTACGTTGCGTTCGCAGGCAAATTAAACGTTTGATATTTAAGGGGGGGGGCGCCCTCCGGGCGTAGCTATAAATCTCCTACAACGGGTCCCGGCGTCGCTGCGGCCTTACGGCCTGGCTAGCTTGCCCGTGGTAGAAGATTTGAGGTTTATTATATTTACTATACCAAATCGTCCATCACGGGAGGTTTGAAGTTCGGGCCCTTGAGGATTTTGCCGTCTTCGCGGCGCACGATCTTGCCGTCGATCAGGCGCGAGTTGGCGCTTTGGTGCAGGCGTTCCATGCCGGCGGTCATCGGAAGGCCGAAGCTTACCACGAAACCGCTTAGCACATATTGAAGATCGGCAAGTTCGCGCATCAATTTCGCGCGAGTTTCGCGCGTCGTAGCGCCGGTGGTTTCGATTTCTTTGCAAAGCGCTTCGACCTCGGCCTTGACCTCGGCCAATTCCTCTTCTAGCAGTAGGGCGCGAAGCTTCAACAAATCCACAGACAACGGAGCGTCGATAGGCAACTCCGCCGCCTTGTGAAATTCCATTACCTTGATTTCGTAATCGTTCATGCTTTCACCCCTAGCACAATGACATGACAAAATAGAAGAACAGCAATCCGGCCATGAGGGCAAGGACAAGCGCTATGAACGGCGGCCCGACGAAAAACAGGCTTATCAGCAGAGCCATTTCCGCCCAGATCACGGTCCTTTTGATAACCTTGACCGGGTTGATTTTCGCCTTGTCCTTTTTGTCGGCCATGTCGAATCCTATGCGTAGAGCGGCGGGAGCGCGGGCAGCGTCTTGCCCTCGAGATATTCAAGGAATGCGCCGCCGGCCGTTGAAACATAGGTAAACTCCGACTCGTCGCCAAAGGCGTTGATCGCGGCCACGGTATCACCTCCGCCTGCGATCGAGGCAAGTTTGCCGGCCCCCGTCTGCTTCATAATATGTCGGATGATCGAGGCGCTTCCGATATCGAACGGCTTCATTT
>WQWV01000021.1 GCA_009785175.1 Alphaproteobacteria bacterium | reverse complement strand
CGCGAAAACAATGTTCCCTATCTTGGAATCTGCCTTGGCATGCAGATTGCGGTCATAGAAATGGCCCGCAATTTGCTTGGGATCAAGGACGCGAATTCTGTCGAGTTTACCAAGGAATGCACGCCCATCATCGCATTCGTCAAAGAATGGAAGCGCGAGGACGGCGTAATCGAGAAGCGCGTGGAAACCGGCGATATCGGGGGCACGCTTCGTCTTGGCAGCTTCAAAACCATCATAGTCGAGGGCTCGCTCGCCCACAAGATTTACGGCGCGACCACGATCGACGAACGCCACCGCCACCGCTATGAGATGGACATTTCATACGAAGCTGCCTTGGCCGAAAAGGGCGTGGTGATAAGCGGCAAATCTCCCGACGGCACGCTGCCTGAAATAGTGGAAATCCCCGCGCACAAATTCTTTATCGCCGGCCAATTCCACCCCGAGTTCAAGTCGCGCCCCTATCGCCCAGCAGCACTTTTCGACGCGCTTGTTAAGGCCGCGCTGGCATAGTCATACAGGCGCTCCCGTCATTCCGGGCAACAACCCGGTATCCAGTGAAGGATAAACCCAAACCCTATCATCAGAGAGCTGGACGCAGGACAGCGCAGTGTCTGATGATAGGGTTTATAACTAAGCGCAAAGCGCTCCCCCCCCCTTAAAACTATATATAAGATTCTGCCCCAAAACGCCAAGAGCAGTTGGCGTTTGTGTGGGCGAGCTCGCGCAAGCGGGAACCGAAGGGAACTAATAACGGACAATGCAAATAACGTAATCAGCGTTTCAAAGCCCGCCGCAGGCGGCCAACGTCCGCTTGCCCACGGGCGTTGGCATTCGCAGGCTCATGCCCGCTCCGAAGCGGCGTTGTCCGCTCCATATTTACCTTGACAAAATCCCGCGGGGGGGGGTAAGTTTGTCGCATAAAACATCTCTCCTGGGATCCCACGAAGCCGGAAATCGCCAGCGAAAAAACCAAGTTCTCGGCCGCGGGGCAAAGGTTCATCGGCTATGGCCACGACGCGGTTAACGAGTTCCACATCGGCAAAATGACCATCATGGCCCTTCGCGCCACCACCTGCAACCCGGCCTTCCACCCGTCCCGTATCAAGCACGACAGCGTTCCGATGAAGGACGAATACGGAAGCCAGATCTGGTTCAAATTCCGCGAGCTGGATATTAACATAGTCGACGGCCGCCGGAAGATTCACCTCTCCTCGCCCAATATACTAAAGCTTGTCATCGACGCTCTTGCGAAACAAAAACTTATCGACGAGAAAAATGCCAAGGCCGCCGGCAACGTCGCCGATAAGCCGCGGTAATAACTTTGGAGCAAGCCACCATTCGTCATTCCGGGCGCCCCTGTTGTCATTCCGGGCTTGACCAGCAATCCAGTCGTCTATATAATACCCCCATGCTCTTGTGGCGGAATGGTAGACGCTGCGGACTTAAAATTCGTTGACTGTATAAGTCGTGCCAGTTCAAGTCTGGCCAAGAGCACCATACAATTTTTAATTTCTAAAAACAAAAAACGGAAAAACGATATGGTCATGCAAATTATAAAAAAACTTCCCACGGCGGACGAGATAAAGGAGAAGCTCCCCCTTTCCCCTGAACTTGCCGATATAAAAAAGAATCGCGACAATCAAATAAAAAACATAATGTCCGGCAAGGACGATCGTATGCTGATGATCATAGGCCCCTGTTCGGCGCATGATGAGAAAGCGGTGCTTGAGTATTCGTCGCTATTGGCTAAATTACAAGAAGAGGTCAGGGACAAGCTGGTCCTTATGCCGCGCATATATACCAACAAACCTCGCACTAACGGAGTCGGATATCAAGGCATTATGCACCAGCCCGATCCGAACGATGTGCCGAATTTGGCCAAAGGCATAGAGGCCATGAGGAAGCTACATATAAACGTGCTTAGGGAAACAGGTCTTTCAGGTGTCGATGAAATGCTCTATCCCGATAATTTGTGTTATTTGGACGATATCCTGTCCTATATCGCAGTCGGCGCTCGAAGCGTTGAAAATCAACAGCACCGCCTTGTCTCAAGCGGTGTGGACGTCCCCGTTGGAATGAAAAATCCGACAAGCGGCGACTTGCAGATAATGATAAACGCCATTTATGCGGCTCAGAGGCCGCATGTTTTTTCATATAGCGGCAACGAAGTCAAAAGCATGGGAAATCCTATGGCGCATTCCATACTTCGCGGCGGCAAATGCGGGCCGAATTATGATTTGGATACCATAAAACGACTCATAGATCTTTATGGAAAAAATCTCGGGCTCAAACCGAATCTTCCGAAAATCGTGGTCGATGCAAGCCATGATAATTCCGGCAAGCAGGCGGAAAAGCAGCCTGGTATAGTCCAAGATGTTTTAAGAAGTCGCGAAATCGTAGGCGATATAATAGTAGGCATAATGGTGGAAAGCTATCTTGAAGGCGGCAAAGGAGAAAAATATGGACAATCCATAACTGACTCTTGCCTTGGGTGGGAGGCAAGCCGCGCGCTTGTCCTTGACACGACGGACCGACTTAGCAGATAGAATACAAAGCCGTCGAAAATCAAGGGATCCGGCGTGTTGACAAAGCCTGATAAAGTCCTATAATGCCCGATACGCTTTGGCGCCGCCAAGCTTATCAAAAGAAGGAGCCGAACATGACCCGCCAACCCCTTAACATCTTCCTTGTCGGAAGCGACGGTTTCACCGCCCAGAATGTGGTCGCCATGACAAGTATCCTTATGAACACGAAATCCGAAATAGATTTTTATATTATCGATTGCGGTCTTGCCGCCGACGACGTTGTTGCGATGAAGCGCGTGAAAGAAAAATTTTCTAACTTCAAATCTCTCACTATGCTCGACGCCGATGTGAACAAAGAGTTCAAGGGGTGCAGCCGCTGGCACGGCTATCTCGACTGCTGGGCAAGGTTCCTTTTCCCGCGACTTGCGCCGAATGTTGACAAGGCGCTTTACATCGACGGCGACATCGTGGCGCTAAACGACGTGGCGAAACTTTTCGAGCTCGACATGGAGGGCAAAGCCCTCGCCGCCGCGCCCGAGGTTGGCGTGAATTCGAAGGAGTCGACCCGCAACCGCCGCCGCAAAAAATTCGGCTATTCCGAGAATCATCAATACTTCGGCTCGGGCACGCTGATGTTCGATTGCAAGAAATGGCGCGAGGGAAAACTGCTCGAGAAAATAGTCAAGATCGGCCGCGAATGGGGTCGTGCGCTTGCCTGCCCGGACCAGGACGCGCTTAATATTTTATTCGCCGACAACTATGCTATGATCGATAATATCTATGTCGCGACAAGCTCGGACACAAGGTATATTGAACGTGCGGATTATAATAAATACATCAAGTTGCAAAAGAATGTCGTGATCCGCCATTTTAATCTTAGCAAGCCGTGGAACACGAGCCTCGAGCGCGGCAAGTATTTCCGCCTCGCGCATTTCGATAACTGGTGGTATTACGCAAGCCATACCGATTTCGCCGCGGGGTTCCAGGCGTTGCCCAAGGGCTTGCCGATAAGGAAGGTCAAGTTGTTCGGCATTCCGTTTTTGAAAATCAAGACCAGGACGGGGCAGGGACGCGTCGTGCTCCTCTTCGATTTCATTCCGATTTTGAAGATGAATTAGTTTACGTATTTAGTGCCAGCGCGCCGCAGGCGGACAGCGCACGCCCCACCCGGGCGCTGTCATTCGCAGGCTCATTTACGCCCGTGGCGTTCTTGTCCGCTCTGTTTGAAAACTAACTCTCCTTGATAAACCCGCCGACCTGCATTTTCCAAAGCTTGGCGTAGATTCCGTCCTTGTTTTTGATAAGCGCGCGGTGCGGCCCCTGCTCGACGATTTTACCTTTGCTCAACACTATGATCCGATCCATCTGGCGCAGGGTGGAGAGCCTGTGCGCGATGACGATCGCCGTGCGTCCCTTGAACATTTTCGTTAACGATTTTTGAACGGCAACCTCGGTCTTCGAGTCAAGCGCGCTTGTCGCCTCGTCCATGATTATGATCGGCGCGTCCTTGCATATCGCGCGCGCGATCGATATGCGCTGCCGCTGTCCTCCGGATAAAATAAGGCCGCGGTCGCCGACGGTGGTTTTGTATCCCTTCTCGGTTCTTTTGATGAATTCGTGCGCGCTGGATTTTTTCGCCGCCTGCATTATTTTTAAGGATCCCGCATACGGCTTGCCATACGAGATATTCTCGGCGATGGTGCGGTTGAAAAGCGTGTTGTCCTGCGGCACGAAGGATATAGAGTCGTGTAGCGATTCCTGTGTGATTTCGCGTATGTCCTGTCCGTCGATTTTTATCGCGCCTCCGTGAATGTCGTATATTCGCATGAGCAAATATAAAAGCGAGCTTTTGCCGCTGCCCGATAAACCGACAAGCCCGACTTTTTCGCCCGGCTTTATGCTAAGGTTCAGGTTCTTGAATATCTGCCTCTCGTCCTCGTATTTGAACGACATGTTGCAGAAGTCGATTCCGCAGTCCCTAAGCTTGATAGGCCTTGCCCCCGGCGCGTCGCATATTGCGATTGGTTTCGCGATGTCCTTATAGGCTTGCACCGCGGTGGTTATGTCCTCGGTTATTTCCGACATGTCCCAAGTCATGCGGCGGATAAGTGTCATCATTGTCGCGAACGACATGAAGGTGAATGCTATGTCGCCAAGGTTTATCTGTCCGATTTGATACAGGTGTATTACAAGGAACATCATTGCGGCAAGGCATACCTGCTCGAACGAATACGGCAGTATCCAGAATTTGCGCTCGTAATAATTCGCGCGCTGCCGCATTTTTTTATGCTCTATTCTGGTTTTATCAAGATACTTCACCTCGTAATCTTTTTTCGAGAAAAGTTTTACGTTCATGAAGTTGGAAAGACTGTCGACGTGCTTGGCCGTGACCACCGAGCTAAGGCGCGCCGCCATAGACGCCGACTCCCATATCTTCCTAAGGTTTAGCGAACAGTGGGTAAGGCGCACCGCCGCGCAGATTATAAACGAGCACGCTACGGTCCAATGCACCTGGAACAGAAGGGTTATGTTGATCGCGATCGTTATGATAAGGCCAAGGACGGTGTTTGCATGCTCAAGCACTATGCGATAGAATTTATTGATGACATAGTTCGCCTGCTCGACCAAAAATCCTGTCGAGTTGCGCTTGAAGAACGCAAGCGATTGTTTCGAGATGTGGCAAAAGATGATCCTGCTGATCTCGACCTTCATCGCCGGAAAGTTGTTCCCCTTTATCCACGAACTGAATATGTCGGCGAAAAGCATCAAAAGGCGCAGTCCGATTATAAGGAACAGCACGGGCATAAGCTGGGTGAGAAGGGGCTCGCCTGGCGCGGCGTTGGCAATCCCGTCGACAAGCCATTTTATCGTAAGCGCCGGCAGCAGGTTGCAAAGCACGCCCTCGAGCGTCGCAAAGAAAATAAAACCGGTGATAACCGGCCAGAATTTTTTCGTAAGACCGAAATAAAAACCGCTAAGGGTTTTTGCCAAAGAATTTTCCCTCATGCGGGAATTATATCCTAAAATGGTAATGATTTCAATTATTTATTCTCAACACCGTTATGCCGGAAATTTCCTTCCCGCGGCGTCGGACATAGGCGATCAGGTCCTCGTCAAGCACGCGGCCCGCCTTGGACGACGCATGGCGCAAAACGATCCGCTGATCCGCGCCCGGAATCAAAAATCCTATGTGCGAGAAGATCGCGCCGTCGATTTTTCCCATGGCGAAAAGCGCAAGCACAGGCTCGTCGATTCGCAAACGCGCGATGTCCGCGACCGCGATTATGTCGAACTCGGCCGGAAAAGCTCCGCACGCCGATTCGATTTTATGCTTATCAAGAAGCCACGCGCTTCTATCGACAACCGTCGAAACCGTTCGCACAGGCAATCCAAGCGAGGCCGTGATGTCCTCGACTATATCGGAATTGTTCGCGATCCAGTCGATTTCCAAGAAGTGGTTGCGCCCCACGAAATCGATCTTGCAATCCCTATACCGTATGCACTGCAGGTCTTTCATCCCCGCGTCCGCCATGGCGGTTTCCACGAATGTCAAACAGTCGAACGCGTCTTCGCGCCGCACGGGATCGGCGTCGTATCCGAATCCCTCGCCAAGCGGATCCAACACATACTTCACACCCAAATATCGAGCAGACTCGGCCTCGATAGCACCTACGCCGCCCGCAAAAAGCAAAACGCACAGAAACGCTCTCATAGCTTATGCCCCTCGTCGCGATTCATTTTATAATAAAGCCGCACCACGATAACCACTATCCCCATCATCGCGATCAAAATCCACTTCATCGCCCCCGCCGCGCCGAAAATTCCGATCCCAAACAGCGCGCCGTATCCTATGTATCGCCCGATATTAAGCGTGATTTGCCGCACGAATTGATACTCGGACGTCAGCCTCGGACTTATTCCCGCAACGCGAAGCGCGCTCCACATATATATGAACATCTGCATTTCCATAAGGCTGGCAAGTGCGACGTAGGCAAGGTTGTATGCTACGAACCACGCCTTTCCCTCAAGCGTTAAAAACACCGCCGCGACGATAAAGAAAACCGCAATCGCGACTTTCAAAATAGCGGCAAGGTGTTTCGCCCCGCCGAACCGCGCGATCGCGAATTTGACCGCGATAAGGAAAGCCATTACTATCGAGCCCAGCATGCCGACGCTGGCCGGCGTTTCGAAAATCTGCGCGGCGTATATGGCCGTGATCGTGCCCATGCTTCCCCAAAGCGTTATTCCCATCAAGAAGTCGGCGATGAACACGCGCTTCATGTGCAGGCTCCGGCGCGCAAGGCGTATGAACTTCGAGAATTGAAGCGAATGGTCCTTGCCCCCTCCGCCCCCGTCGATGAAAAACGATACGACGAACGAGGCAAGAAGGAGCGGTATGATGGCGATCGCCGCCACCGAGTATGAGTATGCGCCTGCTATGATTCCGATCAATGCCGGTGCGAAAAGTTTGAACGAACTTCCGGCCGCCGAGTTATAGCTTGTGAATTTTGTCATTTGCTTGGCGGACACCGTATCCGAAATCACGGCTTCTTTTGCGAATGCCTGAAGTCCCGCGTATGCGCCGAACATCGCGCCGACTATGTATGCGTTGCCCTCCATGCCTTGCGTTGCGATCAACACCAACGAGGCGATGCCGATCAAAACCCCGGTGCGATACGCCCACATTCGCGCAACCCCTCCGCGCTTTACGTTTTTAACGATAAACACGAAGCCAAGCACGACCATTCCGAAAAGCATGAAGTGATATATCGCCACAGCCGCGATCGGATTCGCAAACGAGCTGACTATGACAAGTATCATGAAGCCTATGAAGATTTCGTAAAACGAATTAAGGCAGTTCGCCGCGATAAGGCACTTGTGGCTAAGCGAAAGCGGCATAGATTTGGATTTGGGCTTGCTCAAACTCTGTGCCCCTGCTCGCGGTTCATTTTTCCGATTCGTATCGAAAGCAGCGCCAACAAAGCGATGATCGCGATCAACGCCGCCTTCATTCCCTCGGCCGTTCCCAACATCGCCGCGGCCAGCAATAAACCGCAGCTAAGCAATCGCCCGACGGTAAGCGCGCCGTGTCGGATAAGGTGATACTCGGGCGTGTATTTCGTATCTATCCCGCCGACCTTCAATGCGCTATAGAAGAAGGTCTTATAGTTCGTGCCGACAAGCCGCGACATGACGACATACGCGCAGCTATATATAATGAAGCTAGTCTGATTCTTGATCATCAAGAACGCCGCCGCCGCGATGAAGAACGCGCCGCTGGACCACCTCACAAGCGTCGCCATGTGCTCGGCCTTTCCGAACCGCGCGATCAAGAAATTCGTGATTATTATGAAAAGCATTATGCCGGATAAAATAAGCCCTATGCTGGCGGTGGTTTCGAACAGGCGCGCCGCATACATCGGGACAATCACAAGCGCCGCGCCCCAGATTGTTATGCCCGAGATTACGTCAAGCTTGAACACGTTCATCACATGCTCGTTCTTGCGCGCGATGGCGAAAAATTCGCCGAGGTGCAATTTCGCACCCGGCTGCACCTTGCCCTTTTCAATAAAGAACGAAAGGACGAAGGAAATCAAAAACAGGGGGATAAGCGCGACGGCGGCATACTCGAACGAATGCGCGGAAATGATGAAGCCAAGCGCGGCGGGCGCAATCACTCGCATGGTATTCAAACCTGCCGAGTCGTAGTTCGAAAACCGCGTCATCTGCGCCGCCGGAATATTCTCGGCGATAGTGGCCTCGATCGGGCAATAGATAAGTGCAAGCGCCGCTCCTCCGATCGCGCCCAAAATATAGAAATTGCCGGCAAGCCCCTGCGTCGCCACGATCGCCATGAATGCTACGCTAAGGCCAAGGCCGATACGGTAGGTGTTCAATCGCGCCCTTCCGCCTAGTTTTATGAACCGGCTCGCCACCGCAAGGCTGATTTGTATAAAACAATACAAAAGAAAACTATAAATCGCGATCCACGCGACCGGATTCGCAAGCGTGTTCATTATCATCACGACCATGAACGCCTCGATGAAAACCTGAAACGCTATGTTCAAAAAGTTCGACGCGATGATACACTTTTGACCGAAAGTAAGGGATTTATTCTTTTCCATGCTTGTTCTCCTGCGGCGGATTATAGGACATTCTTTTGCCATTGACAAGCCCCGCTTGCCCATGTATGATTCACGGCGAGAAAAGAGGGAAAATTTAATCGTGGCCAAGAATATTCTAATCCTTTCGTCGTCTATAAATTCCGGCGTCATAGATCAGTCCGTAATAGACGTGTCCGCCGCGGCGCAGGCCCAGGGTTTCGGCATCACGGTCGTTTCCGCCGGCGGTAAATTGGTCAAGGAACTAAAGAAGCAATCCGTCGAGCATATTCTTTTACCGATCAATTCAAGCGATTGGTTTGTCCGCCGCGCGAACTCGAAAAAAATCGCCGATATAGTCAAGGCCAGGAACATCGGCCTTATCCACGCCTTCACGCCACAAACGGCGGCGGTGGCCGCTCGAGTGAGTAAGATTTATAATATAAGGTATATCACGTCTTATATGAAGTTTTACAAACAAGACCTGCTAAGCAAAATTTTCAAACGCAAGAATCCGATGACGGGCGGCTCGTTCACCATCGTGCCAAGCGAGTTTATGGCAAGCTATCTCCAGGCCGCGTTCCATGTGCCGGCCGACAAGATTGTGATCATTCCCGGCTGGGTCGACACGGATATTTATAACTCGAACGCCGTATCGCCCGAGCGCATGATTTCTGTGGCAAGCTCGCTTCGCATACCCGAGGACAAATTTATCATCACGACCGTTTCAAGCCTTAATCGCACCAAGGGGTGGCAGGGATTCTTGAACGCGATCGCCATGTTGCCGGATAATAAAAAATTGAAGCTCCAAGTCCTCGTCGTGGGCGAGCATACTAAATTGTTCAAGACCGAGTTCTTGCGCTACGCCTCGCGCCTTGGTATCGACAATATTTTCCACCTTGTTGGCGAGGTCGCGGACCTGCCGGCTCTTTTGATGCTAAGCGACGTTTACGTTTCGATCAATCCCGCGCCCAAGGCCTCTGCGCCTCATTTGCTAAAGGCGGAATCTCTTGGCCGGCCAAGCGTCCTTGCCAACGTCGGTTCCGCACCGGAATATGTTGTGGACAAGTCTGGCGTGGCGCTTTACGATCCGCAGGATCCGGCGACGATGGTAAGCGCGCTCCTCTGGGCGATGGACCTTACCAAGGACGCGCGCGCGGAAATCTCGCGCAAGCTCTCAAGCGGCTCGCGCATGAAATTCGCGAAATCGACCCTGCCGTTAAAATTCGGCGATGTCTATAACTTTGTATTCGGAGCGGTCAAGTCATGAAGGTTCTATTCGTAAGCTCCGAGATTTTTCCGTTCAACAAGACGGGCGGTTTGGGCGACGTGGCCGCGTGCCTTCCTATCGCGATCAAGAAGGCGGGCGTTGATATCCGCATGCTTGTTCCCGCATTCCCCGCTATCCTAAGCCACTTCACGAACATAGAGAAGGTCTGCGATCTTGGCGCCGCGTTCAGGTGCAAGAACATATCGCTCCTTAAGGGCACTATAAAAAACAACCCGCTAAGCTCGTTGAAGTTCTATTTCGTCGACGCGCCCGAGCTTTTCCTTAGGGCCGGCAATCCCTATTCCGACGCTGCGGGCAACGCATGGGGCGACAACCATATCCGCTACGCCGCGCTATCGTGGGTAGCGGCAAGTTTTGCGGACGCGGGACTTGACGATTTCACGCCCGACGTTATACATGCCAACGATTGGATGACGGGATTGACGCCCGTTTATCTCGAGGCGTTCAAGCGTCGCAATCCCTCGATCAAAACCTCAAGCGTTTTTACGATTCACAACCTTGCGTTCCAGGGCGTCTATCCGTATTCGGTATACGACGACCTTTGTCTTCCGAATTATATGTTCAACGAAAACGGTCTCGAGTTTCATCGGCAGATAAATTACCTCAAGGGCGGCGTGATGTTCGCGGACAAGATCACGGCCGTAAGCCCGACCTATTCGCGCGAGATCCAGACGGCCGAGTTCGGCTGTGGCATGCAGAACGATATTATCAAGCGCGCCGGCGCCCTGACCGGAATCCTAAACGGCATAGATTACTCGCTTTGGAATCCGGAAACGGACAAGTTGATAGCCAAGAATTATTCGCGCACGAAATTCGAGGGCAAGCGAGTGAACAAGGCGCAACTGCAAAAGGATTATGGCCTTGCCGTCAACCCGAACGTTCTTTTGATGTGTTATCTAAGCCGCCTTACGCACCAAAAGGGCGTTGATTTGATTTTGGACGCTATACCGATTCTTATGATGAACAATATCCAGCTTATCGTTATGGGCGACGGCGCTGATAACGAAAACAACCGCTTTCGCCACATAGCTAAGCAGTATCCGTCGCAGTTCTCGTTCTCGTCGTATGACGATGACAAAAGCCACATGCTAGTCGCAGGTTCCGATGTATTGGTAAATCCGGCACGGTTCGAGCCGTGCGGCCTTACGCAAATGTTCGCCATGCGCTATGGCACTCTGCCGTATGCAAGGAAGACGGGGGGGCTGGCCGACACGATAATCGACGCGAACTATCAGAATACGATAGTCAACTCGACCGCCACGGGATTTTTGTTCGAGAATTATATGCTCCAGGATTTTCTTTATGGCATAACGCGCATAATCAACGTGTATAAAACGGACAAGGTTTTATGGAATAAACTTTGCCGCCAGGCGATGGTCCAGGACTTCAGCTGGAACTCCGCCGCCTCCGACTATATCGATCTTTATAATACCCAGATGAATCTGTTGGGTTGATTTTATATAACACCAAAAATAACACTGTGTTTAATCTGCCTGCGAACGCAACGCCAGTTGCCTTCGTGCGGCGGTGCTCGCATTAAACACGCTCGCAGAATGACGATTACTTCGCGCGTATATACCCCTTGCCGCTTGCGATATTCTCAATCATCTTGCGAAGCTCCGCCTCCTGCGCCGCGTGGATGTGAAATCTTTCGGCCTCGGCACCGGCCTTAATGGATTTGTTGGATTCCACGACCCAATCATAATCCTCGGCATAGTAGCCATACTGGGCGTTCGCAGCGTCCGCACCGTTCATGTATATCGCTTCAAGGTGCACGGCGTTCGCGACGGAATTCGCAACATGGGACGTGCCGTAAAGCAACGAGTTTGAATTTTCCGGCGTGTATAGCACGGCTTGCGCGGCCATGATTTTCGCCTGCTCCCCAACCGCACCATTGTCGGCGGTCTTAACGAGCTCTTCGCACGCGGCCGAAGCTTCCTTCCACCATACGCTTGAAGTATACGACGCCTTACCGTCGATGGTTTGACGTTCGGCCACCGCAATCGCAGCCAAAAGTCGCGGGTCGCCTATAAGGTGCCGCACGGCGTCGAGGTAGCAAAGGCGCAAAGCCACTCTTTCGCGTACATAATCTTTTCTCAATTCCCTGTTCGCGTTCATATCGACAGATACAAGCGCCTGTTCCAAGCCATAGTTGTTAAGAGTTTTTATTATGTTTTCCATTTTTTTTATTTCTTGACCTTTTATTGTGTGTGGGAATAATATGACTATGTATATATTTTGTCAAGTCCCTCCGTCGTCATTCCGGCCACCGCATGTCCGCCGAAGCCTCGCGCGAAGGCTGGAAGGCGGAATCCAGTTTGCAATGGCTTTCGAGTTATGCTATAATCCACGGGGCAGGGGGCAATCATGAAATTCGGACTTGATGTAGGCGGCACGAAAATCGAATACGCCGTTTTCGACGACAAGCAAAAGATTCTTTTCCGCGAGCGCATCAAAACCGCGCCCAAGGCGTCCTATAATATCGCCGGCATTGCGGCGCTTGTGTCCCGTTTTCACGCAAAACCGAAATTACTGACCGTCGGCCTTCCCGGAGTGATAGATACGAAGAAGGGGAGGGTGGTCGCAAGCACTCACAAATGGATCACGAACGCATTCGTTTCCGGCCTTCAAAAAAAACTCAAATGCAAGGTCAAAATCGACAACGACGCGAACCTCTTCGCGCTTTCCGAGCATGCGTTCGGCGCGGCCAAGGGCATCGACGAGGCGCTGTTCATAACGATGGGCACGGGCGTGGGATCCGCGGCGATTGCGAATGGCAAGCTTGTGCGCGGCTATAACGGCGGCGCGGGCGAATTCGGCTTCACTCCGATGAACCATTCCGAAAACTACCGCGGGCTTTTCGCCAAGTTCAAGCCCAAGGACTTGATAATCAACACGCTCCTTTCCGGCGGCGGATATAAGAGATTATACAACGCCTATTATAATGAAAACATCGAGCATATTCACGAGGTGCCGATGAAGCGCCGGCTCGAGTTCGTGAAGGTCTATGCGGATATTTTTGCGTATGCGATATTGCCGCTTATCGGCATCAATGCCCCGCGCATGGTGATCCTTGGCGGCGGCGTAAGCAAAGAGCCGGACATCGCGCGTCAAATCGAGAATGCGATCGCGCGCTATTTCGACAAGTGGCGACAGCCCCTGGTGTGCGTTGCCAAGAACGGCGATTCCGCCGGCGTGTTCGCTGCTTCTCTTTAGTCAAGAGCAAAGCCCACTACGCCGGCAGGGCGAAAGCGCCTTGGGCGCGCACCCCGGCAAAGGGCGGCGTGGTGCGCGCTTTGCTCGTTGCACTCGCTTTAATTTTATGATACAATAAGCGCGTAAAGAGGTTCACATGAGAAAGTTATTGTTGCTGACGGCCATGCTCGCCGCCTGTGCTACGACACAAGAGGAGCCCGCGCCCAAAATCGACCGCACGGAATGTATTGGCTTTTACGCAAGCACCTTCAGCGAGGCATGCCACGGCGATTACATCTGCACGCTCGATCGCCTTGTCGCCAACTTCCGCCGCATAGCGCCGACGTGCGATGTGGCGACGGTAAACGAACTTGCCGACATCTTCGATAAAATCCGAAACACGCTATAGGGGGCAGGGTGGTCTTGACCGAGGAATCGTTCGATTTCATCATCTCTGCCAAGGGCCGCCCTACGCTTGTTATACTGCCGCGCGACGAGGCGCCAAGCTCGCCGTTCATAGTATATGATCGCGGCAGCAGGCTTGCGCTTTTCCGCTCGCGCTATGACATAGTCGAGTTGCAGAAGGTGCCGATTGAAGTGCGTCGCCGCTTCCTTATCGTCGAATCCATCGACGTGGTCGAGATGTATGAAAATGGGACGGTCGTGCGGCAATACACCGCGAACGTGGTGCTTGACGGCATGCTGAAATCGAAACTTAAACAGGAAAGAAAAGCGACGCTAGGAGGTTGAGATGAATAGTTCAATTTTTGTTCGGGGGGGGGTAATTTTACTTTTTGCGCTAAGCCCTCTTTGCCTAATGGCGCAAAGCTCAAGCGAGATGCAGCACGAATGCCGGCAAGAAGCCCGCAGCGCCAATAAACTTTTCTCGACACTTAGCCCGCAGCAACAAAAGTCCGAAATAGATAAATGCCTCTTGGCGAAGTTTAAGAAAAGAAGCGCGGCATAGGAAGGGAAAAATCATGGCCAAAGATAAAAGCAAAGGCTCAAGTATCATAAATGTATCTTTTTAGCACCATTTCAAAATGTGGCAGAAAATCACTCATAAGCCCTTGTTTTTACTATCTTTTTTAGGTCATTTTTCTTCATTTTTTACTTTACTTTCTCTAATTTTCTTTGTATAATTATATCAGGAAAAGGATATAATTATGAACTTAGAAAACTTATTGAAAACACTCTCAAAATCAGAAAAATCTGAACTGATAAAATTACTTTCTGTTGAGAATATGAACGAACATTCACGATTTGAAAATGGTGTTGTATGTGTTCATTGTGGAGAAAATCATTGTATAAGGCGTGGAGTGATAAGAAATAACCAAAGATACTTTTGTAATGATTGCAGAAAGTATTTCACTATCTATGCAAAGACGATTTTGAACTATACGAAAAAAGAAATCTATACTTGGAAAATGTTTATTAAGTTAATGTTTGAAAGTAAGCACAAATCTCTTAAAGTGATTGCAGAAGAAATTGGCATTTCAAGAATGACATCTTTTCGTTGGAGGCATAAAATATTAGATGTTTTAGACAAGCGATTTATGAACGATAAACTTCGTGGAATAGTTGAAGCAGACGAAACTTTTATTCTCAATTCTCGCAAAGGGAAATTCATAGAAGGAATGATTGGTCGTAAGCGTGGTGGAGTTTCTAAATGGCGTGGATTATCGCACGAGCAGACTGGAATTTTAGTTGCGATTGATAGAAATAAAAACCTTGTGTCAAAAGTTTATGGGTGTGGAAAAATAAACAGAAAACAAGTCAAGAATGTTTTGAGCAACAGAATCAAAGAAAATTCACTTTTGATAACTGACGGATGTGCTGCATATAGACATTTTGCATTTGATAACAATCTTGAAATAAGACAATTAAAAGGTGGTAAGTCTTTGGGTGGTGGAATACACATCAACAATGTAAATAACTATCACTCAGGATTCAAAAAGTGGATTGCAATGTTTAATGGAATCAGCACGAAGTATTTGGATAGATATTTGGCTTGGTTTAAGTTTATCAAGCAAAAGAACGATTGTGGTTATTTGTTCAATGAGATTATTCTTGCTTGATAGTTTGTGATTTGTTAAACTCTCTTTTGCGAAACAAACAAAGGAGAAAAAATGAAAACTATTGCAGAACTAAAAGCGTTAATAAATACCATTCAAAAAGATACTCCACCTGTTGCAGATAATATGAGAGAGATACTCAATGGATTATTAGAGCGTATTGAAGCATTAGAAGAGAAATGTAGTTAAGCCCAATGTGAGCGTTTAGCAAACTTGGCTTTTGGCACTTTGTAGTTTTCTAAAACTTTGATTATTACTGGTCTTAAAAGCCAAGCAAAAAATTTTAATATCATAATAAATCCTTTTTATGTTCTTATAAATAGAACTAATCGCTGGCTTTACTTTTTGATAAATATATTCTATAATACAACTATGAAAAAAGTTTTGTTATTATTCTCTGTCTTTATACTTTCTGGGTGTGATTTACCCCCAAGGGTATGCAAAAACACTGAAACTGGTGAAGTTCAAGGTGGAATGGCGGTATATTGTGGCAGAGGGAAGATGGTGAGTGGTGATTTTGCAGGAAACAAATGGGTAGAACCATCAGATGAAGAAGTCGAAAAATTTATTGAAGACGAACGTCAGAGAGATATTGAATATATAAAAAATTTCAAAGAATCAATAAAAGATTAGAGAATTATGGTGATTTCGGAGGATTATAAAAAGCGGTCTAAAAAGATACATTCTTGATACTTGAGCCAAAGCAAAATAACCTTTACCGACGAAATGCGAAAGGTAGCCCGGCGGCTCGAACTGAACACATTGTATGATCGTATTTTCAAGCGGCGCGCCGAGCGGGCGGAGTTCAAAAAAGAAATGGCGAAAATACTCGAGGAGCGAAAAGCTCTAAAGGCGGAAAGTAAAGAACTTGATAAGAAATCCAAACGCCTTGACGACGAGATTAATGCCAAAAGAGGAGAAGTTTTGCGCAACGGCCTTATGATGAACAGGCTTGGGCAAGCCAAGAAAGAACTTAAAAAAATAGCGCAAGAATCCGAAGAGGAAATCCAAAAACGTCGGCGTTGGAAAAAAGTAAGCGAGCGGTTGAATAGCCGCGATTCATGAAGATATCGAAAAACTCCCCGACATGCGCCGGGGAGTGATTTTCGCAACAACTGCCCAAGCTTTAAGCCGCAGGCTTCGCGGGCGAAGCGGACTTCGCAAGCTTCGACATCGTGCGGGCCAACTTCTTTTTCGACACGACGCCGCGGCGCGCGCCCTTTGCAAGCTGGGAGTTCGCAGCCGCCAAGTTCGCCTTGACATCGCCCTCGGATTTTCCAAGAACGACCGCGAAAGCCTTTTTGACCGTCGAGCGGATCTTGGAAAGGCGCATTTTGTTTGAAACGCGTTTTTTTTCGTTGCGTGTGATGCGCTGTTGTGCTGATTTGTGGT
>WQWV01000020.1 GCA_009785175.1 Alphaproteobacteria bacterium | reverse complement strand
TCGAGGGCCACTCTCGCGACAAAATCAACAATCACACGCCCGAAATCACTTTCACCAATCCCCCTAAAAAGCCCTAGACAAGGTAAATTCTAGGGGTTAGAATACCCCGCGATGAGAAAAGTCAAAATCCTCGATAGGTATATAGCCTCACAGATTCTTGTCGGCTCGCTTATAGTCGGCACGATACTTTTGGGCATAGCGTGGTTTTCGCAAATCATAAGACTTCTAAGCTTCCTTGTTAATAACTCCGCCGGCTTCGGCACGTTCCTTCGACTTACATCTCTGCTTATACCCGAGCTTTTCGTAATCATCATGCCCATCGCGCTTTTCGCAGTGATATTGTTCACGTATGCCAAGATGATAAGCGACCGCGAGCTTGTGGTTATGCAGGCGACCGGAAGGAGCCCCGACCAAATCGCCCGCCCGGCGATATTCATTTCGTGGGTTATGGCGCTTATGTGCTGGACATGCTCGCTCTGGCTAAGCCCTATATCCGCGGCGTATTATAGGGACATGAGGAACTTTTCGGCCCAAGACCTCTCGTCGTTCATAGTCAAAGAGGGCGAGTTCAACCAGCTCTCGCGCGGCATAACTATTTATGTTAAAAATACGCTCAATAACGTGATGACGGATATTTTCGTTGATGATACAAGGAATCCGAACACCCGCCGCACGATTATCGCGCAAAGGGGCGTTCTTAAAACCGGCGAGCGCTCGGCGCTCTTGATTCTCGAACATGGATCCATTCAGGACAAGGGCGGGGGCAAGTATACCTTCGGCACGTTCGAAACCTATACGGCTGACTTGGCGATCGCGACAACCGATAACCAACGCACACGCCGCCCCGACGAACGCCCCACTCTCGAGCTTGTCATGGCCCGCGCAAGCGAGTATGAAAGCAATCCCCGGTTCTATAAGGCGCTAAAGGCCGAGCTTCATAGGCGTATAATCGCGCCGCTTTTGAACCCGCTCTTCGCGCTTGTCGCGCTTTTCGGAGTGTTCAAGATGCCTATGTCGGGCCGCTCCTCGAACCGCTTCACGCTTGTGGCGATTGGGATAATGATAGGGCTCCAGATGGCGGTCGTGTCGGCATACGATTTGATCCAGACGCACTCGTTCATCTGGCCGATGATATACATCGCCATCATCTCGCTTATGATAACGTTCAGAAGGCTGATTAAATGAGGCACCTTCTTGCCATATTATTTTTCGCGACCGCCGCGAGCGCACAGCAAACGCCTATAACGGTTCGTTCTCAGGCCATCCTTTTCGATCGAAACACCAACTCGTTCACCGCGATCGGTGGCGTGGATATGAGGCAGGATACAAGGACTCTAACCGCCGACTCTATCGAGTTCGACGCGGACACAGGCGACATGAAAATCGACGGCGCGATTGATATACGGGATCAACAGGCGAAAATCACGACCCGCGACCTTGGCCTTAACACAAGGAACGAAACCGGCGCACTTGGCATGACGATCGGCGAATTCGGCGACACGGCGGCCTTCCGCTCCGCACGCATGGAGATGACGAGTTTCCAGAACATAGTCTTTTACGATTCCGAATACTCTGCGTGCAAATCGGCTTTCCTTGATTGCGATGAAACGCCGACGTGGAAACTCTCGGCCAGCCGCATAACGCACAACGCCGAAACCGGCCAGCTTTTTTACCGGAACATGTTTTTCTATATGTGGGACGTGCCGGTCTTCTGGCTCCCGTTCTTCTCGAACTATGCGCCAAGCGCCGGATCTAAAACCGGCCTCTTGACCCCGACCGTTTCGATGTCGAGCATTTTCGGCGTAAGCTATAAACAGCCAGCGTATATCGCGCTTGGCAAACACCACGGCCTAAGCCTGACACCGATACTTTCGACTCGCGCCGGCATGCTATACGAGGGCGAGTATATGACCAAGCAGACGCACTTCGACCTGCGCCTTACCGGTAATTATAAACCGAACGAACGCGAGAGCATATCGTCCGAAATGGCCGGCCAAGACCGCTGGTTCTATCAGGTCCGAAGCAATATCGAGTTCGACGACGTCTGGCGCGCGCGCGTCGATTTGAACCGCACGTCCGACGACACCTACCTTCGCAAATATGGATACAATAGCGACCCGTGGTTGACCTCGAGCGTTCACCTCGAGGGTTCGCGCCGCAACTCGTTCCTAACTATGGATACCTATAGTTATCAGGACTTGCGCCACGTCCCCGACGGCTTCTCGCCCACCGTCCTTCCGCTTGTTAATTATTATAGGACGAACGGATACGATGATTACGGCTTCTTCGATTTGAATGTGAACACCGCACGCGTCGAGCGTAATTTCGAAGCCGCGGACAAAGAGTCCGAGGAATACAACCGCCTCTCCGGAAACTTCAAATACACCGTGCCGATGAAAACCGCCGGCGGCCACCTTTTCGATGTGTCGGCAAGCGCCCGCGGAGATGCGTATTACCTCAAGAACGTGAACGACGAAGGCGGAGGCGAGGAATTCACCGGCAACCGAAGCCGCGATTCGGTCCAAGCCGGCCTGCGCTGGCGCTATCCCTTGATAAGCCAAGGCGGGCATATACTCGAGCCGCAGGTCCAGTTCCTTGCCGCCCCGCGCGATTCGTCTATGACGCACGACGACATTCCAAACATGGATTCCAAATTTATGGAGCTCAACGCCGAGAACCTTTTTTCCGATAACCGCTATGCCGGATACGATATGTATGAAACCGGCACGCGCGCGAATTACGGCCTGCGCTATACCGCCGGCAAAAGCATTTTCTTCTTGGGCCAGAACTATAACTTCTCGACCCCCGATAATCTTTACGCGCCCGGTTCCGGTCTAAAGAACGAATCCGGCGCGTCCGACATCTTGGGCGAGATGAGGTTCCTTCCGCACAAGTATTTCTCTATGCAATACAACACACGTATCGACAACGAAACAATGACCGCGAACGCCCAGGAGCTTGTTATGCGTCTTGGCCCGCCTGCCCTTGCACTTCGCGCCGGCTATGTGTATCAGAAGGATATCGAGATCGAAAACGAAATCCCCAACGACCGCGAGGAGCTGCACCTTCGCCTCGAGTCCCAGATCACGCCGACGCTCTCTATGTTCGTCGCCAACCGCTATGACGTCAAGGATAGCAAGACGCTTCAGACCGAGGGCGGGATCAGGTTCCACAACGAATGCTTCGCCGCCGCCCTTACTGTCTTGAACAATTATACGAAGGACAGGGATTATCGCGGCGAGCGCGCCATAGCGTTCACGCTGACATTCACCACGCTTGGCGAGGTGGGATACAAGATGAACGTGGACACGGACGAATCCGGAATACCGATGAGGTTCTAGGGGGAGAGATGAAGGGAATAATTTTTGCGATTTTGATGCTGTTCGGATTTAACGCCGATGCGCGGGTTCGCACCGAGGCGATCGTCGGCGGCACCATGGTTTCAAGCTTCGAGATCGACGCGCGTGCGGCGCTGCTGAAAGCCTTCCACAAGCACGCCGGCTTCAAATTGCCAAGCGACAAGGAGGTGCGCGCCGAAGCCTTCGACACCATCGCGCTCGAGATAATGAAGATGGCCGACGCCGAGAGGTTCAGGATCACCGCCACCCGCGCCGAACTTGACGCCGCCGAGGCTCAGATAGAAAGGTTCTATAAGTTCAAACCCGGCGAGATGAGGAAGTTTGTAGAGAAGAATAAATTGAACGAAGCGACGCTGAGATCCTGGATCTTGGCCGATGCGACATGGGACAAATTCGCGGGTCAAGTCTTGCGCGCATACGTATCTATCCGCCGCAACGAGCTTGCCGCGCCCTCAGCCGGATCCGAATTCGAAATCGTCCCTCTCATTTCTAACGAGCGTGTGGACGGCATCGGCGCGATCAACTCCTGCGCCGCATTCACAAAAATCGCGCGCGAAAGGGGCATAGGAATCTCGGGCGAAAAATTAACGCTCTCTCGCGCCAGCATGATGGCCGAGCTTGCCGCCCACCCTGCTCTCAACCGTGCGCCCGCGCTTGCCGGCCCGTTCGAGCGCGACGGATTCATATCCTACTTCTTCGTATGCTCCGAACGGCGCCCGCCCGCGAACGCGAACACCCCGCTTGACGAGGGCTTCCTCCGCGCGCGCATGCAGCTGGCCGGCGAAAAACTCTCGAGCTTCGAACGCAAATATATCGAAGACCTGCGCCACCGAACCATCATAAGGAAATTCGATTAACCCCCTGCGCTGTCATTCCGGGCTTGACCCGGAATCCAGTCAAAAAAAGGAAACCGCCATGCCCAACCCGCTCCACCGTATCCGCAAGAAAATTAAGAATTTCATCTATCCGCTGATACCGGTCTCGACCGCGACGCGAGTGAAACTAATCAAGATGGCGATCGAATATCCGAAACTCCTTCCGTTCGGCGAAGTCGTGCGCCGAGTCCGCGAAGAGGGCATAAGCATCACGCGCTTCGGCGACGGCGAACTAAGCCTTGCCATGGGCGGCAAGCGGCACGGCCAATTCCAAACGGCGCAAGGCGACCTCGGCCAAAGGCTTGTGGCGATTCTCAAACGCCCGTATGATAGGAAATTGCTTGTTTGCATTCCGGCATTCTACACCGACCTTAACAACACGAAAAACCGCCGCGGCAGCCTCTCATTCTGGGAATCGTATTGGCTAAGGAAATACAAACAAATCAAGCCGTATTTCACTCTGCCGGAATACGGCTGCACCGACCTGTCGCGCCTCGATGTTTTTCACGCTCTCCCGCTCGCCGAAATAATAAGCATGTGGGCCGGCCGCGACATGGTCTTCGTCGTGCCGCAAAACGGACGCTTCGAATATGATGAACGGCTCTTCGGAAATATAAAATCCAAGGCCGAAGTGGCGGTGCCGCCTATGAACGCTTACGGCGAATATAATAGGATTTTGAAAGACTGTCTGAAACACAGCAAGGACAAGTTGTTTTTCATCGCCGCGGGCGCGACTGCGACGGTGCTTGCCGCCGACCTTCACGATAGGGGATACCAGGCGTTGGACATGGGGCACTTCCCGAACTCGTTCCACCAATTTTTGGGCGAGCGCGGCAAACCCGAAAGCTCTCCGTTCGTGAAAGCAAAATAAACTCATTGAACGCGCCCGTCAAAAATGGTATAATATCGAAAAATAAAAGGAGTTCCAATGTCTGAAAAATTCGAGGAAAAAATGGATCTTGTGCCTATGGTGATAGAGCAGACATCGCGCGGCGAACGCTCGTTCGACATCTTTTCAAGACTGTTAAAGGAAAGGATTGTTTTCATCAATGGGGAAATTACCGATACCACTGCGGCGTTGATCACGTCCCAGCTGATATTTTTGGAATCCGAAAACCCGGACAAGGATATTCATCTTTATATAAATTCGCCCGGCGGCGTTATCACAAGCGGCATGGCGATTTACGATACGATGAATTATATCAAGCCCGATGTGTCGACGCTGTGTTTTGGTCAAGCCTGCTCGATGGGCTCGTTCCTTCTTTCCGGCGGGGCGAAGGGAAAACGGTTCGCGCTTGCGAACTCGCGCATCATGATACACCAGCCTATGGGCGGCGCCCGCGGCCAGGCGACCGATATGGAAATTCATGTTAAGGAAATTATCAAGATGAAGGAATCGCTGACGCGCCTTTATTCCGAACACACCGGCAAGGATTACGATACTGTGTTCAAGGCGCTCGAGCGCGACAACTTCATGTCTGCGACCGAGGCGAAGGCGTTCGGTCTGATCGACAAGGTGATAACGAAACGCAGCGAGATAGCATAGAAAATAACCCCGTCATTCCGGCCTTGAGCCGGAATCCAGTGAGAGTATAAAATGGGCGATTGGTCGTCATCAGTCTACATTACCAGCCAAGTCCTGGCACTCGTCGCGTTCGTGCTTATCGGCATGACATATTACATGACGACGCGCAAATATCAGCTCGCAAGCACGATTTCCGGCAACGCCCTTCATGGGATACATTTTCTTCTTTTGGGTGCGATCGAGGGTGCGGCGGTGAATTCCATCGCCATAACGCGCGATATAGTAAGCTGGCTAAGACTCCCCCCCCCGGTAAAAATCCGAATGCCAAAGTAAAAAATCCCTGGCTTGATTCTTTTTTCCTGGCGACATGGCTAGTCCTTTTGACCATCGCGTCGACGATAACATATAGCGGATTTTTGAATCTGTTTTGGTATTTCGCGGGTGTGGTTCACACGATTTCTATATGGCAGAAGAACCAGCTTGTATACAGGATTCTTGGAATAGTCGCGACCCTTCTGCGACTTGTCTATGCCGTCATCATCGGATCGGTAGTTATGGCTGCGCTCGAGTTGTTGTTTTTATTCATAGTCATCGGCGGCACGATTAGGTATTTGCAGACGCGACCCTCTTAATCCTAAACACCCTCTGCGATTTTTGCGGCAAACGATTTTTCACACGCGATGGCATGACAGCCGGCGATTCGCCAAGCGCCCCCGCCACCGCGTCCATTCCGTCGTCGTGAGTGCGCGATTCCGGCGACCACTCTAAAAATTCCGAATAGAACGGAGTGTCCTTAAGGCGTTCATGAAACGAAATCCGCCCGCTTGAAATACAAGCGTCGAATGCGTCCGCGATTCGCACTGCCTTGTTGACCTTGGAATTTTTCGCTACCACGGCGCATTCGATTCCGGCAAGCGCGATTTTCTCGCGCAACATTTCCGGCAAGAATTTTCCTATCCCGTTCGATTCTACGTTCACGCGCGGCGCGAAATTTCGCCGCAAAAATTCTACTACTGCCCCGCATTGCGAAGCGCATGAAACGCTCTCGTCCTCGACGTTTGCGATGTATAGCACGTCATGCACGAAACGCCTTCCCATGTCGTCAAGCATCACGCTTGCGATTACCGAGAAGTCGCCGCCCGCGCTTGCATACGACGGATCCCACCAACAAGACTGCTGCACGATTCGCGCGCCGCCAATAGCGAATGCGATCGCGCCGTTCGCCTCTTTGACAAGCAATTCGTCCGAGTAGAATCTAAGCGCCGACGCGTCGAACATGGTGCCGGTTTTTCTAACCGGCACCAACATCATCTGGCTCATGAATTTTTGATCCCCTACGCGCGCGCGGAGCGATTCGATTTTCTCTTTGCCGAACCGCTCCGGCCACGCTGGCACTCCGTCTTTTTCTATTGGGATTCGAAGGACGTCGTATCCCGTCAAAAAAGATTCATCGTTCATATCATTCTCCAAAAATTAAAACTCCTCAAATCGAGGCGATTGCGACGGTTCGGAATAAAAAATAAAAAGCAGAACGTATTTGCTACTACGTGCTTTTTAATTTTTACGAGAATCTAGCAGGCGGCCGATTTCAGGAGTTTTCTTTCAATAGTTTCTGCGGAACCCCGAAAGCGGAGGCAAGGAATCTTGCGACTCCTCGAACGTCCACCAAATCCGCCGCTCCGTCGCCAAGTTCCGCGACCGTTTCGACCCAGGACAGAACGCCCTTCGCATCGCGCAACGATTGACATATAGCAAGCGGCGAGGAGTATTTCAAATCCGCCTCGCGCCCGTTTACGAACACGTCGGAAATCTCTCCACGCCGTTTCAAAATGTGGATCGCTCGCATGACAAGCGGGGTCAGGAATTCGTTTTGCAAACGTCCGTATGTCGCGCCAAGTATGCGCCCGATTTCGTCCGCGCGTTCGATCACTTCTGTCGCGGTCATGCGAGTTGCCGCCGACCCTATAATCGAGATTTTATCGGCCAAAAGCGCGCGATTTATGCTGCCGCGAAGCTCCGAAATAACAAGCGCCGATATGTCGAAATCCGCGCCGGATCTAAGCGGGACAAGCCCTGCGGAACCCACAGCCTTGGGAATTATCGTTCCCGGTTCAAGTGTGATTGCATCGAGGTTTATGACACCGTCGTCGTCCGCCTGCCACACTCCTGCCACGGCAATCGAGGCGTTTTTCAAAACCAGCTCGACCGATTTGTTAAGCGTTTTTATGTCGGCCAAACACCGCATAACCGGCGAGCGTCCGTATGTTTCCCCGGGAATTTTCGACCACCTGAAAACTATGAATGGCGAGCTTGCGAACACACCGCTGGCAATGGGCGCGTCCTCTTTAAGCGAAAGCAAATTATCTTCGTCTACAAGGAATGCGGCATAGTCGTATCCACCGGCTTCGCGCTCGCCTATCGTTTCCACGACCTTGATTTTCTTCTCTCCTTCGCGCGCTATTTTTTCCATGTCGCGGGTCGAAAATTCGTATGCTGGAAATTTTGCTGCCATGGCGGCAAGGCTCATTTCGATTGTGCGAAACACGATGTATTCGCTGCTCTCGTCTTCAAGAAGCGAGATTTGCGAAAGTGGAATGGACGAGAATTTGAACGCGCTCGCCTCTCCGGTTTTTTCCTCCTCGAACATTATGACCGCGGTGCCGAAAAGCACGAGGTCGAGGTATGACTGGTGCGCCTCGGAATAAAAATTCGACTTCTCGAAATTGGACGCTATTATCTTCTCGTATTTCTCAAGCTCCGCCATAGATGATTCCATCGCCGCATCGCAGCCAAGGCCAAGACCGAACCACTTCGACCACGGTGGTGTCAACTGTGACAGAAGCGACGAGGCAAGGTTTTCCGCGCCCTGCGCCGCGGTCGAGTCGTATATTTCTTGCCGCAGTCCTCCTCGCGCATACTTGGCACACTCGCTCCAGATGTCGCGCCAAGCGGCTGTGTTTTCTATTGCTGCCGCATAGTCGCGACGCATTTTCTGCATATCCATTTTTTCTCCTTTTTGATGTTAATGAAGTGTAAAAAAAAAGCGCCCCTAAGGGCGCTGAGATCATAAATAAAAATCATATCCTGGCGAACTCGTCAAATTGAGTCAGGGGCAAGGCATGTTCGAAAATTAAAAAGCAGAACGTATTTGCTACTACGCGCTTTTTATTTTTGGGTTATGCTGCCGCTCATTGGCTCGATTTCACGAGTTCTCTGGGGTCTTCTTAAGTATCGAAGGAATCCCCAACCCGCTCTGCGAACTCTGTATGAATTCCATCAGGTCGGTCTGTCGTTCCTTTTTCGCTTCCGCCGACGCGCTACCTCCGATAAAGACCACGTTGTCCTCTTCTTTGACGTCGGTTGAAAGTTTGACATCTGGAATTTCGTCGCCGAACTTGTCGGGACTCGAAGCGTTCAACACTTCGAAAAAGTTGAACGTAAAGCTCTTCTTTTTCTTGGGCGCATCGTCGGATTTTTCAATTTTTTCGGATGTGGATGACGAAGCGATTATGGGTTCCGGCGCACGCACCTCTTCGGCCGCTGCGCTAAGCATTTCGCCGTATCGCGCTACAGGCTCTTCCTCGAGCTTTATTTTTTCGACCGCTCCCCCAAGCGCTTCGTCGAACTCGCTCACAGCCGAAACGGAAGGAGCGACCACATCGTCAAGCACGAATTTTTTCGAAGCCGCATGAGCTGCCTGCTCCAAAGGTTGAGCAGCACGCGCGGCCGGACGCACTGCAACCGAATCGTCGAAAGCAAATGCGCTTCGGCGCGCCGCCCCGTTGATTCCTGTTGCTATGACTGAAACTTTCAATGCCTCTCCCATCGCGTCGTCGAAGCTTGTTCCAAAGACGAAATCTACGTTCAGCGTATCAAGGCTGCGGCGTATCTCGTCCATGATTTTCTGCACTTCGGATAACGTCAGATTTTCCGAGTTTCCGGTTATGTTTACAAGTATGCCCGAAGCCCCGTAAATATTTTCTCCCGCGAATATAGGATTGTCCAAAGCGCGCACCACAGCCCGCTCCGCGCGCCCGTCTCCGCGTTCAACGGCCGAGCCGATGATAGTGCGGCCGCGCCCGCTCATGATCGATTTTATATCTGCGAAGTCAAGGTTGATAAGCCCGGGCTTCATGATAAGATCCGTTATGTTTTTTACTATTTCCAAAAGCACTACGTCGGACATCTGGCATGCGTTTTTGAAGGTTATTCCCTCGCCGCCCGCCTTGAACAAATTTTGGTTCGGCAAAACGATAAGCGAGTCGCAGAGCGTGTTCAGTTTGTCGACCGCGTCGTTCGCGATTTTCGATTTCCTCTCGCCCTCGAATTCGAACGGAGTGGTGATTACCGCCACGGTCAAGATTCCTTTTTCTCGCGCCAATGCCGCTGCGACCGGAGCCGCGCCGGACCCGGTTCCTCCGCCCATTCCTGCGGCGATGAAAAGTATGTCCGCGTCCATGATAGCGTCCGAAATCTCGCTAAGCGATTCTTCCGCGGCGGCGGTTCCCACTTCGGGCTTGGCGCCTGAACCCAACCCGCGTGTCGTCTTGCGCCCAAGCTGTATTTTGCGCCCGGCCTTTGCAAGCGATAACGCCTGCGCGTCGGTGTTGGCCGCGATGAATTCCACGCCGGCAACTCCGGACGCTATCATAGAATCGACTGCGTTGCAACCTGCGCCGCCAAGCCCTATGACTTTAAGCTTAGGTATGTGGTTTTCAAATTCGCTCATTTTATGCCTCTCCTCTTCACGGAATATTTCGCAGATATTATAGCATAAAAATCACGTCTTGTAAATTGTGTCGTGGCAATGCGGCGTCCCTATGAAAATCTGCATTCCGCCTGGCGTAAGGACGAACTCAAGCTCGATTAGTTTCTCGCGCAGGTCAAGGCGTTTCGCGGCGGTGTTTGCGGATTTCGGCACCTCCACATCGTCGCAGATTATCACATCCGCGCGCGATCCCGTGATGTTCGAGCCAAGCCCCGCGGCCAGAAGCGACGGGTCCCTAAGCTGCGCCTCGCGTGCTACGGTAAGGCACCCGCCTGCCCATTCGGTTTTTTTTATTGGGCGTAAAAACTCCAGGCTCGGATGCGATTCGATGATCCTCTTGGCATAGCGCACCATTTTTTTTGCCAAAGCTTCGTCCGCCGAAATCACTATTATGCGCATGTTCGGGTCACGCCGTAAAATCCAGCAAAGGAAAAGTCCGACCACGGTCGATTTCCCGCTTCCGCGAAACGCGAGTATAAGTCCGCGCCGCTCGCGCGATTCGCATACGCCCTCTAAAAACCGCGCGATTCTAAGGTGATGTTCCGGTGTTTTAAGACCGCACGACACGTTCCATTCGACAAGGAATTTTTCAAACGATTCCTTCTTGCAAAAGCGCGGTGGAGTCATCTTCGCACCTTCCTTTCCCATCGTCGAAAAGCTTTTTCGCACCTTCGATTATCGAGGTCAGCTCGTCGTATATTTTCTCCATCGAGGAAAGCATGTCCTCCATATATGCGATTTTCTCGTCCATGATTTCGTTTGTCATTTTTTCCTCCTTTATTTCGACAGCAGGCTTTTTTTTCCGCCGCTATCCCCGTTGTTCAAAAGCGACAGTTCCGATTTTTTGGCAAGCTCGAGCTCGAGCTTTTTCAAATCAAGATCGGAAAAGAATTCGTTCGCCAACATCTCGCGCTCTGATTTCGAAGCGAAGTATTTCCTGAACGCCTCCATCGACGCCGACGTACCGACAAGGCCTGCTGCGGCCATCCTAGCGTTGTTTGACGCAAGCTTTTCGCGAAGCAGGTTGCCCTTCTCCTCGTTGAATTTGTCGCGCTTGTAAAGAAGTCTGTCGATTTCAAGCTGGCGCTCCTGCTCCTCTATTTCTTTTTCCCTCTTTTCTTGTTTGCTTTCTTTTTCGGTTTTTTTCGCCGGGATAATTATGTCCCCAAGGTCGTAAAAAGCCTTTGTAAGTCCGTTTGTGGTTCCCATTTTCTCTCCTATATCACGCACTCCATTGTTGCGGTTATGTTAAGTATTTTCGCCTTGAATGGCGCGCTTGTTTCGATTTTGAACACCGGTGTTTCGAAGTTCCGCACGAATCCTCTCGAGACGATTCTTATGTCGCCCGTGAACTCGGATTCCCCGCCGTGATTTTTCGCGCCCTGGCCCGTGTCGATCTTCAATCCGCGTGTTTTCGAAACTCGCATAGTAAGCACGATAAGCCTTGTAGCGCGCGGCATACGCGACATTCCAACGAACGGCGGAAGTGGGCACATTCGGCTGACGAAGGCAAGGCCTACGCTTACGTTTTTCGCCGGCGTCTCCAATATTATCATGCCGTTTTCCACCACTGCTTCCACCGCCTCTCCGTCTGCGTTGGCGATGACTTCCATACCATCTAGATGTTCGAGCCCGGATATTTCGGTCTGCGCCGATTCATAGTTTCGAACCAAGCACGCATCGCACACTGCGCGCTTATCAAGGCGTTCCAAACGGAACGTCTCTCCGCGTTTCACAAGCGCGAAAAGCGCCTCGTCTATGTTGCAGATGCTCTTGATCTCTCCGGCGGTTTCTATCGTATGCCAAGCGTTCACGCCCATGTTTTTGTTGATCGAATCCGCGCTGATTTTTCCATTGCGGTTAAGTATATGAAGCGTGCGCGTTTTTTTGTTATAGCTCTGCTGTATCGGATCGTCGAGCATGTGCGGGGACAGCGATGCAAGGTCGTTCGAAACGTATCCTCCCTCGATTTCTCCCCAATAGAATTCGCGCGCCTCGTTTCCGTTTTTCGCGATGAAGATCGTCGATCCTTCGACAAGCTGAGGTTCGATGTATACGTCTGTTTTCGATCCGATCCTAGTCTGTATCCTCATTTCTATCGAGGTTGGAGTAATGGGGTTTCCGGCGACCACCCACTCGGCGTCGTCGGTGAAAACCTGAAGGTGTTTGCCCTCGAATATGGCGACGATCTTGTGGCTTTTTTCCGACAGCATGTCGAATTCGATCGCCTCGTCGTCAAGCCCTTCGCCCAAATCGAAATCGAAGTATTTCGCTGTTTTTGAAAACCACATTCTTCCGGGCAATTCGCGCGCTCCGCCAAGCACCATGCGGTTTTGATAGAAGGCGAGCGTTCTTGGATATCCGCGTGGGAACGAAAACGCCTCCTCGCGCCATTCGGTTGTCGACCCGCCGCCGTCAAGGTCTTTTACGACTCTGCACGCGGCGGTGGTTTCGTTTACAACGGATAGGATTTCCACCTGCCCTCCGAAAAGTTGCAGGCGCACGCCGACGTATTCCGGTTTGAAAAATGCCCTGCTTGTGATGATCACTCGGTTCGTGTTAGTGGTAGAGTCTATGGTAAGCACCACGCCTTCCATATCGGGGAATTTCGCGAACGGCATAAGGCTTTCTATTCGTCCGTGCTCGTCTTTTCGCGTCTCGAAATTCCATACCGTAAAGGTAAAGGTGCCGTCGATTTTATTGTATCGCAACATGCACGGATGTATATTTTCCTCGACAAGATATATCGAGCTGTCCTTCTGCGCGTATCGTATATTGTTGATTTTTTCCATAGTGATTAAAAACGGCCGCGACATTTTAAGCGCGCCGTCGGTGTCGTATACGTGCATATCCGTTGTCGTAAGAAGGATTATGAATTTGTTTTCATCACTCGCTTCGAAAGGGATTATCCGTCCTTCGCCGGCGGCAACCGCGACGTGTAGAAATCCGTCCCTGCGCACAAGTCCTCCTGTCGCGATAGGTCGGAAATTCAGCATGCGCGCCGCCGCCTTGTTATACTCCGCGAAATTTCCACGGCCCATAAGGTCCGGCCCAGCTTCGCCGTTCGCGAACGAAGAGTATGAGATTGTCTTTTTATACATTTTTATCTCCTAGTTTCGTGCCGAATTAAGCGAGAAGTTTTTTATGCGCTTGCGCTCCCCCTGTGATGTTTCAAGGAATCGTGCTTCGCGTAGTTCGGTCATTGCCTGCCTCTGCATCATGTTGAATTTCGCTCCGTCGTCGATAAGAGCGAAGGCGAATTCTGCGGCAAGCGACGATACTATCGCGGCCGCGAACATCGGCGGGAAATTTTCCTCCTCGGCGTCGTATATATATTCAAGCACCGCGGTCTCTACGTTCGTTAAAAGTTTATTTCCGACGATTCGATACGCTGCGCCCGATTCGAGTTTTATCGCGCGCACCATGTCCTCCGGAAGCGCGTATGCGACCCGGAAATCTCTGTCCACTTCTTCGATTCGGACAAGCGTAGCGGATTTGACTGCGAAGCTCCATGCGAACGAGGAAAGCGTTTTGCGTTTCACAAGCGGATACATCGAGCTTGCGATTTGCGCCTCGGGCGTGTCGTCCTCGAACGAGTCTATTTCTATTGCGCCTATTTTGTTAAGCGCCTTGCTGCATATTTCGATTTTGTTCATTTCATTCTCCCTATGTTAAGTTTCTCGTCGAGTTGGTAAAACGCGCTCGACCTTTTCTTTCCGTTTACGAAAAGGACTATCATCATGTCGCCTGGTGCGAGTATGTTTTTTACCTTGGCGAAATAGCCGTCGGCCTCGATTGTTTTCTTATCGTCTTCTGACTTGTAATGCCAAAGCGTCCATCCGTTCGAATAACCGATCACGGTCAAGTTTTTCGTTATCATTTGAATCCTTTTTGTAAATGAAAAGGAGGCCGTTTCCGACCTCCTAAAGTTTGTAATCTCAAGAATTAAAGAGCAGATGTGTCATCGCACAAAATCTTGATAATTCCCTCTGCGTCGACCAATACGGCACCCTGGCTCATCGAGTTCGACACGAAATGGGCCGCGCGTTCGCCGCTCCACGACACGTCGGTTTTCACATCCTGACCGGACGCGAATCCGATCGCGTTTTTGTGATATATGAAGCACGAGCGGTCGTCGCTGTCGATCGGCAAGGCGTTGTGCATTACCCAGTTGATGCCAAGCCATTTGCGTGATTCGACGCCCTTCAAAAGCGGATACGAATCTCCGACATAATCTGCGCTCGAGAATTCAGGGAGCGAGAGAAGCTCGTTCCACTGGTGAACTCCGACCACACCGAAACGCTGGCCGTCGTCCGGCACGTCCTTGGTGTTAAGGACTTCAAGCGCGCGCAAAATTTTCTCTTTGGTAAGGCCCTCTCCGTCGACCGCGATCGATTGCGTCGCGGCGGACAAGCCGTTGATGATAAGCTCGTCTGACTTGCGGCCAAGCGCGTATGCGCCGGCGCTTGCTACAACGCGGCGCTCGTCTATGTTCGTTTTGATCTCGTCAAGCTCGTCTACCCACTCGCCGGCATAGAAATCCTGCAACACGCACTCGACGGGCGTGTGGTTTAGGTTCATGACAGCCATGGGTTGGTGGCGGGCCTTTGTGGTTGCGACACCCTTGCCGATTTTTTGGAACGTTGTGGACGAGCCCTTCACGTTGCTTTTCGTTCTGACGGTCGCGCGAAGCTTGGTTCCCATCTGCTGGAACGCAAGATGGACTTCGGCCTCGAATTGTTTGATAAAAGATGCTTCTATCGTCATTTTTTCTCCTTTTTTATGTGTTTGTAAAACGCGGCGCTCCGCGTCGTTCTTTCCAGTTGTGCTGGAATTTTGAAACTCGTCAAATTCGGGCATATACTCCGCCACGCGATAAAAAATAATCCGTAAACGCATATTGACATACGTGCGGAATTATTTTTTAATTTCGGGACAAGCAGATGCCGGATTTCACGAGTTTGATATGAAAAAACTCCCCTAAGGGAGTTTGAAAACATAGTTATTTTATAATTATTTACTTATTCGTTTCTCTTGGAAATGCCCCATCTACCAGGCCCCATAATAACGCAGTTATAAGTTTGACCGCCGCATATATGAACAGAAATACTATCAACCCAAGCATGGGATAGAATTTGTTGTTCGAGACATACAGGATCGAGGCGACAATCGCGGCGACAAGCGACATCAGCGAAGAGTATTTCCACCATATCGGTCGCACCGCCGGTATCCGCTTCACACGCACGATAAGCGTTTCGATGATAAAGAATACTACCATAACGGGTATGAAAAGGAACGCCGCTCCGATCATAGCGTTGACCATCGATATTACGAAGATGTCCATGGCGCCCATGGTTGTGAACATAAGCTCGTTAGCCGCTTCGACCTTTGGTGCAAGTTGTTTGAAGAACGCGTATGCGACGGAAACTCCAAGCCATGCGCCCAATGCCCGTCGATAATTCCTATGAAAAAACCCCAGGACCGAATCGAAGAGGTTGTTTTTGAAAAACTTCCCTTCGCCCAGCCTGGGGCTTGAAAAATCAGAATCGATTACTTTTTTTTTGCAACCGGTTTCTTGACAGCGGCCTTCTTAACGGCAACCTTCTTGACGGCCTTTTTGACGACCTTCTTCGCGGGGGCCTTTTTAACGACCTTCTTCGCTACGGCTTTTTTCGCGACGACTTTTTTCGCTGCCGGTTTCTTGGCGGCTACTTTTTTCTTCGCGGGCGCTTTTTTGGCGGCTGCTTTTTTCGCAGGGGCCTTTTTGGCGACTGCTTTTTTAACTATGCTTTTGAACATTTGTTCTCTCCTTATTTAACAAAAGACAAGTTCATTGTATCATGAAAAATAAATTCATGCAATAACTATTGTGTATTTTTTCTATTTTTTTGCATATAAATTTTTGAAGCCTTCGTCGATTTTTTTTATGAACGCTTCGTCGTTGTCGCGCCAGTATTTCGGATCACGCATCATCTTGCGCAATTTCTCTTCGGACACGTGATCGTCGTTCGCGACGCGCGAGCCCAAGAGCGCGGGCTCTCCGTTCTTCATCATGTTGTAAAGCGAGATGACTCCTGTGTATGTTGTCGAAAGCGTTTCGAACGTCGCCGCGTCGATGTTTTTGTTCGCCCATGCCGAGATCTGTCGCGCTATCTCGTCGAACCTCGCCTCTCCGCCAAAATAGTTTTCAAGTTTCTCGAGTTCGCGCGCTGCGCGGAATTTTTCTGCGACCTTGGCCATAGCTGGCAAGAAGGTTTCTTCGGCCATCGAGTATACG
>WQWV01000019.1 GCA_009785175.1 Alphaproteobacteria bacterium | reverse complement strand
TGTTATAATCCGCGAACGGCGCATTTCCGCACGCGATGGTAATAAGTCGAACGTCTACCGTGTCGACCGACGACCTATGGATAGCAGAATCACTGAAAAACAGGTTGAAAAAGAGTTCAAAAAACCACTTGAGGTAAAGTTCGCCGAAATCAACGAACGGCAGATTTCTGGCAATTCAACATACTATACATTATGCGACTGTCGACGTGTTATTAAAATAGTTTTAGTTTGAAGTCCGGGGCGGGTCGTGGTATAATATCTACTATGAAAAAGATAAGAAAACTCTTAAATAGGATTAAGTTTCAGCGTGTTGCCGTTTTAGCTTTCGCCCTTGGCGTTGCCGCTGTGGTCGCAAGTATTACCATCTGGATCGCCGGTCGACCAGACAAGAATGTGCGCGCGATCGAGCAGACCTATTACCCTTACATAAGCACCCTGCCCGAACGTTCGCGCATAGTCGTCGACTTCTATACAGCCGGACGCGGAGCGGAAATCAACGCTGCTATCGGTGCCGGCAAAAAGCTTTATCCCGAAATAATAGCGACGCTTGACGACGCCATATTAAACGCCCCTGCCCTTGATTCGGCCCGCGTATTTTACCGCGGTGATTCCAAGGATCATTGGCGCATCGGCATCGACGAGGAAGTTGTGGTTCCGGTATTTGTAAGCGCCTCTTTGAACAAGCGCGTCGCACGGCGATATGCACGAGCCAAGGAAGGCGGTTTTGTATTACGGATCAACGCGCCGATCGGGGCGCAAGGCCTTTACATCGGCGCGACCTCCATCTCCAAACACGGGGACGAAAAAGAGTTCCTGTTTCCTCGCGACACTTCGTTCAAGTGTATCGAGGTTGTGCAGGATCACTGCGGCGCGGTCGAGGTTGTGGTTGGAAAAAATTAGCGCAATCATTTGGGATCTTGACGGCACGCTTTACCCTAACGACTCAGCGTATTACAACGCCGACTTTACCGCAATGGCGAAAATCGCATCCTCGATGGGATTGATGGATTTCGATGCCGCCCTCTCCGCCGCGCGCAAGTCCGAGGAAGAATACGGCGGCACCTACGAATTCCTTATCAACGACTATGGAATGACGCATGACGAAATCGATGCGATATTCAAGAAAACCATAGATTTGAGCTTCCTTGCGCCGAATGAAGGTTTGATCCGCGGGTTGCGGCGGTGCGCGATGCCGATGGCGCTTTATTCCGATTCTCCGCATTATTGGATCGACGATGTTTTGGCGCGCACGGGTCTTGCCGAATTCTTTGCGCCGTATATGCGCTTTACGCCCGAGGATTTCGGCCTTCATAAAAAAGGCGACGGGGATAACGACTTCCGCGAGATCGTGCGGCGTCTTGACATGCCTATGTCCGAGGTTGCTTATGTCGAGAATACGGAAAGCAAATTGGTTATTCCCGCGCGGCTTGGGATCGTGCCTGTGTTATTGACCGGGACAAGCGCATATCCCGTGGCGCCAAGCGTCGGTTATCGCGGCATGACGTTCGATAATGCCGAGGGGTTTCTTAGGACTTTGAATTAAGCTTGGGCAGATGCCAGCCGAAGATAATCGCGCACATGCGTATGCTAAATGTAATCGTGAACGTTATCAGCGCCACAGTCAATGTCGGCGTGGCCGGCATGAACTGGATCATCAAACAAAAACATATCGCGCCGGCAAGCGCTGCGCTTGCATACACCGACTCGTGCAGAACCGCCGGAATCTCGCGCACCAAAAGGTCCCTTATCACCCCTCCTCCGACAGCAGTCAACACTCCCGCGAAAACCATGCCTACCGCGCCCACACCAAGACTTTTCGCAACCGAGCAGCCGATGAACGTAAACGCGGCAAGACCTATGGCGTCCGCCATGTCGAGCGTGAAGCGGGTCTTACCCCTGCTCTTTTCGAACTTATGCGCCAACAGAAGCGCCGCCACGCACGCCGCAATAATTATAATCCAATAGCCGTTGTCAAGGAAGGCCTTGGGCGGGTGAATCCCGAAAATCGCATCGCGGATCAATCCTCCGCCAAGCGCGGTGAAGGTCGCTAGCACCAAAAGACCGAAAACGTCGAGCTTGTGGCGCAGCCCCTTTAGCACGCCTGTAATCGCGAACGCCGCGACGCCTATGTAATCGAATATTACAAAAAACTCCATGAGCCCTATTTTATTACGTAATTCGCAATCGTGTCAAGGAGTTCGTAGCCAACCGCTTTATAACATCTATTGGACGGCTCGTAGGATAAATCGGTGAACATGAGCGGGCGTTTGCCTGCGGCGAAAATTTGGCCCGTCATATAATGGACAAGCATCTTCGCATAGGATTTTCCGCGGTGTTCGGGCGCGGTTATGACTATTCCTATGCGGCCGTGGTTTTCGGCCTGTAGGTTGTTCCTTGCGATGGCGACGATTGTGTCGTTTGTGTCGCGCCAGACCGTGAAGGGATAGTTGGTAGCGGATACGGCCTCGCCGGTTTCTTTATGGAATAGACGCAGCAGTTCGGCTATGCGCTCCGCTTCGTCCTCGCGGGCTTCGTCGGGTTTGCCAACGTATGCGATATCGTTTAATTTATCGCATTTGTAGACCCCCTGGAGCTGCGCGGGTTCCGCCCTGCCCTTTGATTTTAGAAAATCATAAAACGCTGTTTTGGAAATGATTGCAAGCGGGGCGTTGTTTGCGAATTCTTTTTGTAAGAAATCAAAGAGTCCTTCGTAGTCGGAAAATGTATCCGCCGTCCATACTATGACCTGCCGGTCTGGCGAAGTGTTGACCATAACGCAGTCCTTGCCGTTCGAAAATATGCGCGGGTTCGGATATCTTGCGGTGTCGTTTACTATCCCAAGCATTACGTTGAATGCGATAGCGTCGCGGGCCATAAGGTCGGATTTGAAAATCGGGTCGGTGCGGGATATGGCTTTAAGCATTCTCCAGCTCCCTCATCAATTTGCGATGCTTGAGCCGGAAGAAAAAGCCGCGCGATTCGACGGCGAGCTTCAACGGTTCGATGAGGTCGATCTGCCGCGCCTTATAATCGTTCGGGACGCGCAGGCTCCAGTTGGAGGTGGAGGCCTTCGGCGTATGCTGATTATAAAGCTCCTCCATGCCGAAGTAATCTAGGAAAGAGATTTGGATGCGGCGCGATTTGCTTGCGAACAGGTCGGCCAGTTTTTGCGTGGCAAGCGCAGCGGCCCCGGCGGGGTCCTTCTTGCATTTGTTTTTCGCCCAGAGTTTAAGCGGTTCGTTATCGTGCGTGCCGATCATGGAAACGCTATTCTCGCCAATATTGCGAAGCGCGTATGGATCGCGCGGATCGAACGGATTCGCGAACATAAGGACTTTCATTCCGACAAGTTTCAGGTTTTCGAACACGTCCTTTGCGGCGGCTGTCATAACGCCAAGATCCTCGCAGATTATATCGGAACGTTTTACTCCGGCATCAAGTGCGGCCGGGAAGATTATTTTCGTAAACGGGCGGGCGTAGTCTTCGGTTGTAAGCTGGACGTATTTGGCAAGCGCAGGATCTTTCGGCGACGAATATAGGCGCCCTGCTCCGGCCTTTGCTGTTGGTTTCAAGCCTTTTTTATATACCCACGGGTCGATGACGCCGATAGCGTGGTCGATCCTAAGGCCTCCGTCGTGCGCGGCGAACATCTTTTTATAAAGGTTCTTTAGGAATAGGCCGGCGGGGCCAAGCGTATCGCCGGGCGCGAACATTTTCTTGGGATCAAGCACCGGGAAACCCCAGGCCTGCCCGGTCTTGGAAAACACATCTGGCGGCGCACCAAGGCAGATGTTTTTTATGAACAGATGCTGGTTAGCCCAGATGTCGCGCGCGGAAAACGAAACCTGCCTATCGCCGATGGATTTGATTTTCAGTTTTTTAAGAACGGCGCGTGTCGCCTCCTGCTGTTCGGCCGCTATGAATTGCGTATATTTATAGGCTGTGATTATCGCAGCGTATTTCGATTCGATTTCGCTTATCCGTATTTGTGATTCGAAAGAGTTCGCGTGTTGCAAAATTTCGCGGTCGGACTTGGGCCACTTTTCCCAATTATCGGATTTATTTTCAATGGACAACGCCTCGTATAACGCGTCGGTCGCAAGCCAAGAAGCATTATTTTTCACAAAAACACCGAACTTTTCCTTTTGCTTCGAAGTTGCTGTATTTACGAATTTTTCCGCGGCGCGTGAAAGTGTTTCTTTATGTGAATCGAAAGAGTAAACATACGAGTTGTGGCAAAGGCTTGATCCCGGAATTTTGGCACAGATCTTCCTTACTTCGGCCGCCGAAACAACCTTCTCAAGGTCAATCGAAAGAGGATTAAGCGAGAACAATGTTCCGGTATACGGCGAGGGGTCGCGGCGCGAAGTCAGCCCCTCGGGCCCCAACTGAATCGCGTTGAAAACGCCAGCCATATCCGAGAGGAATTTATGCGCGGACTTGGAATTTATCGTGCCGAACGCAGTGTCGGTCGGGAAGCACGAGCTATGGATTATAAGCGCGAACTCGTCGTGCCCCAGAGCGCGCAACGCGCGGCGGACGAGCGCGCTATTGTCTTTTATAGCGAGCTTGCTCGCTGCGCGCACCACGCCGCCCCCACCAGTGCGTGCGCGCCCAAGGCGCTTCCGCCCTGCCGGCGTTGGTGGCTTGCTCTTGGACTTTCTCTTTACAGGCATACGCTTTTGAACTCCTTGCCCTCGGCGAAAGCGATCAAAGTGTTCAACGAGGACGCCATGATGCGCTCTTTGGCCTCGACCGAATTAAACGCGATGTGCGGCGTGATGATCACGTTGTCAAGCCCGACGACCATTTTGTTTATGACGCTATAAAGCAAAGAATCATACGACTTCGTAAGCGCGAGGTCTATGTCGTTCTTGATCAAAATATTCTCGTGCTCTATAACGTCAAGGCCGGCGCCGGCAACGTGTCCGCTCTTCAACGCCTTGTAAAGCGCTACGGTGTCGATAAGCTCGCCGCGGGCGGTGTTTATGATATAGACGCCCTTCTTCATCTTGGCGATCACGGCTTCGTTTATAAAACGATAATTATCCGCGGTGGCGTTGCAGTGCAGGCTTATGATGTCCGACTTCTTATAAATCGTGTCAAGCGAAACGTATTTCACTACGCCCGTTTTTTCCAACTCTTCGTTCTTATACAAATCATAGGCAAGCACGGTGCAGCCGAAGCCCTTGGCCAGTTTGCAGAAGTGGCGGCCGATCGCGCCGGTGCCGATAACTCCAACCGTCTTGCCGTTGATGTCGTGCCCGGTGTCGCCAAGGACGTCGACTATGCCGGCCTTTAGCTTGGCGTTCGAAATCCCTATTTTGCGGGTAAGGTCCAAAAGCAATCCGAACGCATACTCGGCAACTGTCGTTTCGCCATAGCCCACGACGTTCGCGACGGCTATTTTATTCTTCTTGCAATACGGAAGGTCGATGTTGTTATAGCCGGTAGCGCGGGTGTTGATGAGTTTTAATTTTGGAAAAAGCTTTAGCAGGTTGTCGGTGAAACGGGAATACACGAAGATAGAAATAGCCTCGGCGTCCTTGTGCTCGCGCAGTTTTTCAAGCGGCACGTCCTGGATTGATTCGGGAAAGAATACGGCCGTCGCGCCCTTGGGCAGCTTGTGTCGGCGGAAATAATCGCGGGTTTCGCGGTCGGTATCGAAGAAAATGACTTTCATGATGTGGCTCCTTGTGCGCGGAATTATACCACGATTTTAGGAGCTACGCAACAGGTTTAGCAACGCCCGACTTGAAGCGGAGTTTTTTCCCGACGTGGCGCACCAACTCCGGCTCGTGCGAGATGGCGATGATAGTCTTGTCCCCGTGCTTTTTGAATATCGATCGCCAGATGTGCGAAGTCGTCGCAGGATCAAGGTTGGCCGTGATTTCGTCAAGGACAAGCACGCTGCGGTCAAGCAGTAATCCGCGCGCAAGGTTTATCCGCTGCTTCTCGCCGGCGGAAACGCGCACGCCTTTTTCGCCTATGTCGGTATCAAGATTGCCCTTCAACCTTTTGACAAGGTCGTCGAGGCAGCAGTCGCGCAACACCTCGTCAAGTTTGGCGCGCGAAACCTTGCGACCCATAGTTATATTATCGTAAAAGCTCATGTCGAAAAGCTCGACGTCTTGGGAAATATAGGTGAATTCGGAATCGAAGAACGACTGCGGCAACGAATTATAGGGCGTATCGTCAAGCGTTATGCAGCCTTCGCATGGCCCGAATTGGCGCGTAAGCAGGTTAAGGAAAGTCGTCTTGCCCTCGCCGGATTTGCCCATGACCGCGATATGCTCGCCGCGCGCGATTTCAAAATTTCCGACGCGGTGCTCGAAAATCCCCAAATCCCTTTCGGTATCGGCGTCAAGACGCAGGCACGTGTTCCTAAAGCAGATCTTTTTCCATTTGCGCCTTGGCGCCACGCCGCCCCTTGCGCCCGTGTTGTCGATATAGCCGGCAAGGAGCGCAAGGTCCTCTTTGAACTTGCTTGTTTCGCTCATGAAGTGCATCATCTTTTCGGCGGTGGTGGACATGTGGCCCTGGACCGTGGCAAGAAGGATTATCGTCGAGAGTCCTTCTCCGGTCTTGATGAAATTCAAGACGAAATACACAAGCGGTATTAAAAACTGCGCGCGGATAAAGAACTCCTGAAGCCCCCATTGAAGCGAATTATGACGCTGGAGCTCGGAATACTTGTCGTTCGCGGCAGAGCCGAAATCCTCGAGCCTTGTGGTCGTGAACGAAAGCAGATTCATCTTTTTGACCGTGCGGACATTGTATAGAAAATCGGTGAACGCCTTGCCGAAAAGGCGGTCCAGTATCGAAAACTCCTTGACCAGGCGCATTCTTTTATTATACGTGGTGCGAATCGTGGCGACCATGACGACTATGCACACCAAGAAATAAAGCATAAGATACGGCGAGATGAAATACGTATATATGAAAAAGCAGGCGAAGAACACCGCGGACGAAACATAGCGCCACGAAAACATCACGCACCAGTTGTTGACCACTCCCATGACCTTCTCGAGCATGGATTGGAAATAGCCCACCGAGTTCTTCAGGTGCCAGGAATAGCTTTTGTGATAGACAACGTTGTAATAATACTTGCGAAGATTGAAGGGTATCGCATAGCAAAGGAATTCCGCAAAATACCTGAACACCCACCAAAGCACGACCGTCGACATCGACGAGGCGACAAGGAAGACAAGGTTGCGCCTTATGACTTCGGGCGAGTCGGTGGCAAGGCCGCTTAGCAATGTGGAAAGAAGATAGTAGTTCAGGAATATGAAGAATCCGGCGAACGCGCCGCAGGCTATGTTAAGCACAAGCCTGAATTTAAGTTTCGGAGTGTTGGCGCCAAGCCACATCAGGCGCAGAATGTCAAGGAAGGCCTTTATCATGATTTGTTAATATAGCATATTTTAGGAAATATTGCAAATTAAAAAACTGTTGAATTAAACGCGGGGACGGAATATAATGCCTTTATGCCCAACACTCCGAAAGTTTCGGTTGTAATACCGATACACAACGTTGAAAAATTCATAGATAGGTGTCTGACTAGTATTTTGGAACAGACTCTTTCGGACATTGAAATAATCTGTGTCGACGATGCGTCAAGCGACCTGACGCCGGAAATCATCGCTAAATATGCCGCGGCCGATTCCCGCATAGTTTCGATTCGGAACGAAAAATCGCTTTATGCCGCGGGGACGCGGAACAAGGGTTTGGAAATTGCGCGCGGAGAATACATAGGCTTCGTGGATTCGGACGACTTCATAGATGCCAACTTTTACGAGGTTCTTTATAACGCCGCGAAAACGGCCGACGCGGACATCGCCCGCGCCACATATAAATACTATTACGGGGACGATACGGAAGAAGTCGAGGACAGATTCAATAAAACCATACGCAAAAGGCTTGAGGAAAACAAAGAGCTTGGCATGAACGATCACTCGGTCGTGATATGGAACGCTATATATCGTCGCACCATACTTGTCGACAACAACATAAAATTCGATACTGCGCTTGCCGCAGCCGAGGACATGCTTTTCACGGCCATGACCACATTTTTCGCGCGGATCTCCATTCCGGTCGAGGGCACATTCTATCATTACCGCACCGGCGCCGGGCTTGACGGACAGATAACGATCTCGATGGAGGCAAACCGGAAAATCTATCCGATAATCAAAGCCAACCTTGCCACCGCAAAATTCCTTAACCGTGCGGATTTTACCAAATCTCCCAGGAGCAAAGACGATTATGCCAAAGCATACAACCGGGTGTCGTGGCGGTTAGGGTGGATTCTGGCCAAGAAATACAAGACTGCATCGATCAAAGAACTTTTGGCTATTTTGGTCGCGCTATTCTATATATACATCAAAAGAAGAAGATTCTTTAAGAAATAGCGACGTTTAATAAAAAATATTGACTAGCATTTTTGGCGGATGTATAATCGCCCCATCTTTAACCAAGGAGAAATAAAAAATGTCTGCAATAGTTGACGTATTCGCCCGCGAAGTCCTAGATTCCCGCGGAAACCCCACTGTCGAGGCCGACGTAGTCCTCGAATCCGGCGCCATGGGTCGCGCCATAGTGCCCTCCGGCGCATCGACCGGTATGAACGAAGCCTGCGAGCTCCGCGACGGCGACAAAGCGCGTTATGGCGGCAAAGGCGTCCTTAAGGCCGTTGCCAACGTCAACAAGACCATAGCCGAAGCGGTCATCGGAATGGAAGCTTCCGATCAGAACGAACTCGACAAGGTCCTTATCGCCCTTGACGGAACCGAAAATAAATCCAAGCTTGGCGCGAACGCGATCCTTGCCGTTTCCCTTGCCAACGCCAAGGCCGCGGCCGAAGAATCTGGCTTGCCCCTGTTCCAATACCTCGGCGGCACATTTGCCCATGTTCTTCCCGTTCCTATGATCAACATCATCAACGGCGGCAAGCACGCGGACAACCCCGTCGACTTCCAAGAGTTCATGATTGCCCCTATCGGCGCGAAGTCGATGTCCGAGGCTATTCGCATGGGCGCGGAAACCTTCCACGCTCTTAAAAAGATTCTCAAGGCCGCGGGATACGAAACCAACGTCGGCGACGAAGGCGGCTTCGCCCCCAACGTGAAATCTTCGGACGAGGCGCTTTCATCTATCGTCAAGGCAATCGAAGCCGCGGGATACGTGCCCGGCAAGGATATCTATATCGCGCTTGACCCTGCCGCGTCGGAATTTTACAAGAACGGGAAATACGAGCTTGAAGGCGAGGGCAAATCCCTTACCTCCGCCGAGATGGTCGCTTACTATGAAGCGCTTGTTAAAAAATATCCCATCTATTCCATCGAGGACGGCATGAGCGAAGAGGATTGGGAAGGTTGGCAGCTCTTGACCAAGAAAATCGGCGACAAGATTCAACTTGTCGGCGACGATTTGCTTGTCACCAACATCAAGTTCCTTGAGAAGGGAATCGCCACCAAAGCCTGCAATTCGATTTTGATCAAGGTCAACCAGATTGGAACGCTTAGCGAATCCCTTGCCGCCATCGAGATGGCCAAGTGCGCCGGCTGGACCGTCGTCGTATCGCACCGTTCCGGCGAAACCGAGGACAACACGATTGCCGACATCGCCGTCGCGACCAACGCACGTCAGATCAAGACCGGCTCGATGTCCCGCTCGGACCGCACCGCGAAATACAACCAGCTTATGCGTATCGAGGAAGAGCTTGGCGACACCGCCGTATACGCCGGCACTTCGGTGTTGAAGAAATAATCTTCGGATCCAAACTTAAAATCCCCTCTTCCGAGGGGATTTTTATGTTTTAATATGGTATTGCCCTTCTTATTTACATTTAATAATAAACAAAATTTACAAATTGTCAATTATCTTCTTGACAAGTTGTAATATGGTGGCATAATTCCGCGCTATGATTAATACGTCCGATTTGTATGTCAATTCCACAAGCGCTGCGCAAGGGGGCGTCCCGCCCGCCGACATCGCCGGCGCGACCTTTGCAATGTCAAACAATCCCGCCACGGAAAGATCACCCGAAGTTCTTGCTCACCAAAGGCGTATGGACGCAGTAAAGAAACAGGTGTCCGAATCCGGCCTCCCTCCTGCCATAGCTTATAAACTCGGCGCCTACCTTAAACAGATGTAGCCCTTGCCAAGCGCGCCCATTCTTGTTAAAATATACTGATGAACCGCATAATCACCTTCGGCTGTCGCTTGAACACTTTGGAATCCGAGGTTATAAAGAAACGCCTCTCCGATGCCGGATTTGATGATATGCTTGTAATCCACACATGCGCGATAACGGCCGAGGCCGAACGCAAGGCGAAGCAGGCCCTGCGCCGCGAGGTGAAATCGCACGCTGGCAAAATTATAATCACAGGCTGCGGAGCCCAGGCATCCGCCGATTTCTATCTTGACACGCCCGGCGTCCTTGCCGTCATAGATAACAAGGTCAAGCTCGCCGCCGCCGCGTATGTATATTTGAAAACCAATGCGCCCGCCGAAAATCCTCTACATATAACCAAAGACCTTCTTAGAATCCATGATGACAACGCCCTCTTCCCACCGCTCTCGTTCGATGGATATCACCGAGCGTTTGTTCAGATACAGAAGGGCTGCTTGTGGAACTGCTCGTATTGCATAGTGCCATCGATTCGCGGTCGCCACGAATCGTTCCCGCGCGAACACGTCTTTTCACAAATCGAGGCGGCGCTCGACCAAGGATTTAAGGAAATAGTTCTAACCGGCGTGGATATCGCATCATACGGTTGCGACATTAACTCGTCCATACCCGAACTTATCAAGGAAATATTCGGTAAATACGCGGGCATAAAGCGTTTAAGGTTAAGCAGTCTTGACCCCGCCCGCGACCACTCAAAGCTTATAAAGCTGATGTCGATCGAGCCAAGAATTATGCCGCACATTCACCTCTCGCTACAATCCGGTTGCGACAAGATTTTGAAATCGATGAACCGCCGACACACGATAAAGCAGGTTGTCGAATTTATAACCTCCGCCCGCAAAGCCTTGCCGCACATAGTTTTCGGCGCGGACATAATTTGCGGCTTTCCCGGCGAGACGGACGAAGATTTTGAAATCACACTCAAGTTAATAAAGGAAATTGGCATAATCCACCTTCACGCATTTGCATTTTCCCCGCGTCCGGGAACGCTTGCAGCAACCATGAAACCAACCGTTGATATAACAATCAAAAAACAAAGAACTAACAAGTTCATAGAAATGGCAAATAAAACTAAAAATTCCCACCTGAAAACCCTGCTCGACACGACTCAAACTATCCTTCTCGAGAACAAGAATCGCGGCTATACACCGACGTATATCGAGGTTCAAATCGAAGGCGAAAAAATCGCCCCTCACACGCTTCAAAAAGTAAAAATCACAGGGATAAAAAACGACGCCCTAATCGGAAAAGCCATTTAATTTCGCGACGATCTCGTCGATTAAAACTTGGGGTGTCGAGGCACCCGCGGTAATTCCAATCCGTGCCGGCATGTCAAAATTAATATCCTCGGCCGAGCCGACAAGCCATACGTTCGTCGCCCCAGCCTCCATCGCCACACGTGCCAAATTTTTCGTATTCGAAGACGTGGCCGAACCTATGACGATTATATCGCAAAGGCCATGCCCAACAACCAACTCGCGCACAGCGTCCTGCCTCTCGGACGTAGCGCCGCACACGCCGGCCTCGGAAAGCGTTTCTGCACCGGTAAACCGCGCGCGTATAGTGGCCGCAACCTCGCGCACAACCTCCTTTGCCAACGTAGTCTGCGATACGAAACAAACCTTTTCCATAGGCGGGAGTAAGGCAATGTCGGCGCCCGAACTTACAAAATAGATTCCTCCCTCCGCCTGCCCCATCGTGCCGACGACTTCGTCGTGCCCGGCGTCGCTTCCGATAACGATCACGTCATAGCCTGCCGCCACCTTCGCTCTCACATACTCGTGAATTTTTCCGACCAAAGGACAGACGGCGTCGATAACGTTCGCAAATCCCCGTCGCGCAACCTCGGCGACAAGCGCAAGAGAGCTCCCATGCGCGGATAGGACCAAAGGCCGGGACACGTCCGCTGCTTCGTCAAGCGAATCGACGAACACCACTCCGCGTGCGCGAAGATCCGCCGCCACCCGCTCGTTGTGGACTATTTTGTGATAGACGTAAACCGGCGCCCCGAACCGCGCCAGCGCTTCGTCAAGCAAAGCAAGCGCCCGCGCCACGCCGCCGCAGAATCCGTATTTCGAAGCGAATATGATTTCCGGCACGGTCATTACTCCACCGGCCCGTTCACACCGGAACGCGGTATATACTTGAACGCTTCATAGTCCGCCGCGAGAGCCTTCCTATCCAATTTCTTTTTCTTTTTGAAAACGACCAGGGTATCCGCCGCCTCTATGATGTCCAGGTACTTAAGCAAAACCTTGCAATCCGGTCGTCGCATAGAAAAGTCGTGGAACATTATCACGACGTCAAGCGCGGTGTTAAGAATTGTCCTAAGCCCGCACGCTCCCCTGAACTGGGCGTCGATAAGGACGACGTCGAAAGGCGCTTCCTCCTCGAAAACCTTGGCGGAATATTCCGGCCAATGGGCCTTGCGTTTTTCATCAAGCGGCGAGCCCCAGTCCCCCACTTTTCCTATGTCCACATGGTGAAGTTTAAGCCTGCCCGACGACAGTCCGTCGCGTATCGCTCCATAGCGTTGTTCCATGTCGAGAAGCCAATCTCCGTCGGACTCCACGCTATGCACAGCGCTCGTCCCGTCAAGACTGTCAAGTGCCGCAATAGTGCTTCCGCCCGAGCCGAATTCCAAATAGTTCCTTGCGCCCTTGATCGACCTAAGGAATAGTTCCCGCTCCTGCCTTGTCATGCGCCAATTATATGATGTTTTAAGCATCGTGAAAGCATAACGCAAAAACGGCGTTTTTTCAAGGATAAACTGGACTTAGTGGAGGTTAGCCTTGAATTTTCGCGCGAATTTTTGATTCCTGGTGGGTGTTGAGGGACTCGAACCCCCGACCTCTTCCGTGTGAAGGAAGCGCTCTAGCCAGCTGAGCTAAACACCCATAAGTTGCGGTATTATAAACACAAACCACGCCCTTGTCAAACAATTCCCAAAATGACGCTTGACAAATTTATGATTATAGTCTATATTAAATTCAACTAACCAAAACCCAAAGGTGTAATATGGAACAAAACTCAACAAAGAAATCCGGCGAATTCCTATCCAACATAGCCAAAGAAGGCCTACTTTTCCTTGTAATTCCCCGATAAATATGATTCAGATGCCAACACCGCATACTCCAAAACTCACGGACGAAGAAAAGCAGTTCCGCGATCGCACCGGCCGCTCGGCCTTGTTTTTATGGGTTTTCAGCGCGACAATCAAAGGTATAAGCAATGCTGTTGCGGCCCACGCCGATTGGCCGCTCGAACTGCTTGCCCGTCCACTTAACGGTTCGGCTCTTGTTATATGCTTCACCGCGTGGCTCGGCCTAGTTTATTATGCGCCGTCGGTCATAAGAAAACGCCACGAGGAAAGACAAAGCCGCTAGCGCGCTTGACCCCGCACCAGATTCATGATATAATTCCCGCGATGAAAAGGATATTTACATCGCTTGCGGCCATCGCCGTGGCCAGTTGCGGCAATATCGAGGATCGACGCCCCGGCGCTCTCTCGCTTTATGGCACTGAGGTAAGTAGCTCCCGCCCGTCCGCTACAACCGCGCCAACCGCGGCGCGCGCCCGCTCTGCATCGGTAAAATCCATCGACCTTCCGCCGCCCACCTATACGCCCGTCCCCTCGGCGCTTCAATACTACGAACGCCCTTCGGCGATAAAGGTTTTGGACGAGAAGAAGGTCGAGGCCGAGGAGGTAGTTGTATGGGAAACCGCCGCAGAACCGACGTTCAAGACGGTGAAAGTGGCCAAGGGCGAAACGCTCTACTCCATTTCCCGCCGCCATAACGCCAAGGTTCACGAGGTGGCTCAGGCGAATAACCTGCAACCGCCCTTCACGCTCTCCACCGGCCAGACGCTGAAAATTCCCGAAGGGACCGAGGAAACTCCGAAACAAGCGACCTACTTCATGCCCAAATTTACAACCGGCACAGCGTTCTTAGAGGAACCGGCCAAAAAGGATGTGGTCGTAGCCAAGGGCGATACTATGTTTTCCATAGCCCGCGCGCATAACGTTCCGGTGAAAGATTTGATCGAGGCGAACCCCGACGTCCCGCCGCCCTATACGCTATCCATAGGCCAGACGCTAAACCTCCCTGCCGCGGCGTTTTATGTCGTAAGAAAGGGGGATACGCTCTATTCCATCTCGCGACAATTCGGTCTTAACCTCAAATCTCTTGCCGAAATAAATAATATCAAGGAGCCGTTTATATTATCGGAAAATCAGCGTATCCGCCTTTCGGCCGCGACTATCGCGCCGGCTAGCGCGCCTAAACGCACGCCGACAAGGAATGTGATCGAAGTCAAAAACGATAGGGCGACCGTAGTCGCCGCACCCGCTCCGCGCGCAACCACTCCTCCGCGCCGCCCCGAACGCCCAAGCGATGCCAAGCCGGACGACCGCCCCGCGCCTACTCTTGCGGCGCAACAAACCGCAACGCCCGCCGCCGAACCCGCGTTCGAACGTCCCGCGCCGATGACAAGTGATAAATTCCTCTGGCCGGTAAAGGGCCGCGTGATCTCCAACTTCGGCGCCAAATCCGGCACGAACCGCAACGACGGCATCAACATAGCGGCACCGCTTGGCACCAAGGTCCGCGCAGCCGAAAACGGAGTTGTGGTATACGCCGGCAACGAACTCAAGGGTCTTGGCAACCTGGTCATAATACGCCACGACAAGGGCTTCATGTCGGTATACGCGCACAACGACAAATTGCTGGTCAAGAAAAATCAGCGCGTCGTCCGTGGGGAACATATCGCCGAAGTCGGCCGCACCGGCCGCGTCAGCACTCCGCAGCTCCATTTCGAAATCCGCGAACGCACCCGCTCGATCGACCCTATGACGGTGCTTGGTAAAGACTAAATGAAAGACTATATAAAAATAAGGTTTGCCGAGCGTCGCGATGTTCCGGCACTTGTCGACATGGCCTATGGGTTTCAGGATCATTTTAACAAAGGGCTTGGCGACGATTTGGAATTCCCTCCGCCCGGACGCCTTGAACAGGATTTGATAAGACTGCATTTTTCGGACGCACCTATGCTACAAACGCTTGTGGCCGAAATGGACGGCGTCGGCATAGTCGGGCGCATATCTTTCTATCGCGGCTGGGCCGCCACCTGGTATTTAAGGTTTCACATGTCCGGCTTTTTCGTCCTTCCCGAATACCGCGGCATGAAAATAGCCGACAAATTGTTCGGGGCTCTGGTCGACCTTGCGCGAAGCGAGGGGGCAAAGAAAATCGTTTGGAACCTGTGGCGCCCGAACAAAGTCGCAAGAAGGTTTTATGAAAAAATGGGCGGAACCTATCTCGCCAGCGGCAGCCCGGCCGAAGGCGACCCCGACGACGTTTTATATATGCAGTATAAGTTTTGAAAAAACTGGTGCGGCTCACTAGGCAACTTTCGAACCAGTGAACCTGCTGCTTTTGAGAACTTAGTCGAGAAGATTGACGCTTTCAATAAGAAACTTCTGATGTGTTAACTTGGGTTATTGATGAACGAAGCCAGGCTGTGAACTTATTTTTTTGAGGTTGGCTTAACAACTTGTTTCTTTGCGGGTGCTGTTTGAACGACTTGTTTGCGTTCAGATTGTCTTTTTTGAAATTTAGAGTAAAATTCTTCTGCAATTTCCTTTCCCAAGTTTTGATGTTCCCAAAAAGGAGAAACAGGGGCAACGGTTGAATTTTTATCAAAATTTGCGGACATAAGAAAATACGTCATTTCTTCCCCTCTTCATCTTTAATAATATCACAAACTTCATCTTTTGAAAAGTAGTTTTCAAAAAAATGTGGGTTAAGGTCTTTATCGAAGTAAAGTTTTCGTTTTTTCCAGACGAAACCATCGTGTTTGGATATTACGGCTACATCGACAGGCCCACCAACAGTTTCCATATTCAAAGACATTTTATGTTTTAATGCTTGCAAATTAACTAAACTTTCACTAAGTTCAGCCAATTCATCTTTTGATAATATATTTATGACATCAAGTAATGGTTGTATTTTTTCTTGTTGTAATACACCTTGTATTCTAGTGGAAATTGCATTTTTATTGGTTTTAATATATCTAGTAAGCGTAGGATTAACCCCGGGAAGTTTTGTAAATAAATCATCTATAAATTGATTATATTGACTAACAATAAAATCATAAACTTGATTATCAATACCTTTAACAAATAAATCAGTCATATCTCGTTGCGCTAATGGAATAACTCCATTATTAGAGCCTTCATTATTTTGTAAATCGTTTATCTTAAAATAGTTATTTACAAACCCGAGAGTCTCAAAGCCATAAACTTTTGGAGCAAATTCGTTTTCTCCATATCCACAAATCGCTACTCCGGTCAATCCAGGATTAAATGGAATGTTTATATAATATGGCAATATTGCTAACAATTTAGGAATTGTGTCTTTATTTGTTATTGGCAATCTAAGCCTGGAAGAAAAAATTCCTTCCATTTCCTTTCCCAAATCAATTATTGAAAAATCTATATTAGTCTCATTTGTATAAAGTTTGCTAACTTCTGCAAAAACCTTGTCCAAAAATTCGTTAGTTATAGCAAAGAAGTCCTGCCCCTGTTGTATCTGAGGTACATCTCGACGACAGAAGAATACATAGTTAAATAGATTGTGTAGCTGATTTATTAAACTAATTTTCCTGTCATCGTCTGTTATTTGGGTTGGCAGGAACTTTTCCAAAAAATTAATAAAGTCGTCTTTGTATTCTTTCAGTGTAGCAAAACAATTTTTTCTTAACTTCTTTCGGTATTCCTTGATTATGATTTCCATAGCAATATTATTTATAGAGGCCGAGTTGTATATTAAGATTCCAACAGGGTAATATTTGGATAACATGAACAGTTTATTTGCAGAGTTGTAGGTCTTACTACCATATACCGTTACGGCACTATCGGCTGCGAGAGCTACTGCATTTTTATTGTAAACTATGACTTCTGCTGTCAAAATATACCT
>WQWV01000018.1 GCA_009785175.1 Alphaproteobacteria bacterium | reverse complement strand
TCGGCCATGGCAATCGACCGTTTGGGCGAACACCTCGACCTTCACACCGGCGGCATAGATTTTATCCGCGGCCACCACGCCAACGAGATCGCGCAAAGCGATTGCGCGCTTGGCCACCGCTGGTGCGGCTTCTGGACGCACATGGAATTCCTTAATGACAAGACCGGCAAGATGAGCAAATCCAAGGGCGACTTTTTGACGTTGACGAAGCTGAAGGAAATGGGCTACGACCCGATGGATTATAGGTTTTATTGCCTTACCGCGTCGTATAGGAAGCAGGTCGACTTCTCGTTCGAAGCCATGGACGGCGCGAAAAAAACGCGCGAGAATATAGTCAAGCGCGTCGCGGCGCTGCTTGCCGACCCGCTGCTCCCGGACGATAGTTTGCCCGACGTGGAAGAGGTCGACGCAATACGCGCAAAGTTCCTATCGCTCATCAACGATGACCTTAACACTGCCGCGGTGCTTGCCGAAATGCAAACAATACTCAAAGATTCAAAATTATCGGACAAGACAAAACTCGAGGCGGTGAAATTCGCCGACGAACTTCTTGGCCTGCGCTTCATGGATTACGCGCAAACCAAAATCGGCAACGAAGAAGTTCATGTCGACGGGGAAATACTAAAACTTGTCCAAGCCCGTGCGGAGGCAAAGGCCGCCAAAGATTTCGCCCGCGCCGACGAAATCCGCGCCGAAATAAACGCGCTCGGCTTTGACATCAAGGACGTGCATGACGGCACCAAAATCACAAGGAGGGGAGAATGATTAACATGAAAAAACTTTTGTCATTCTGTGGCTTGACCGCAGAATCCAGTAAGCATATTGAAACTTTCCAGCCCGAAGGGCTCCTAAGCTTCCGCCGCCCCCACGCTGGACGCGCGCGGTATACACCGCTTGCCGCCCTGCTCGGCGTCGCTTGCTTTGCGTTATTCCTGTCCGCCCCCTCAAACGCCACGATTTATATCGACGTGAACGCCGGCACGTTCGACCCGGTTCCGGTCGCAATCATGGACTTCACCGCCACCAGCCCCGAGCGGCAGCGTATCGCCAAACAAACCACCGACATAATCAAATCCAACCTTACCAGGAGCGGCCTTTTCCGCGTCATTCCGCCGGGTGCGTTTATCGAAAAGAACCTCTCCACTCTCGACACTCCGACGTTTGCTGACTGGAGCGCGATCAACGCCCGAGTCCTAGTCATCGGCTCGGTCAATCCGTCCGAGCAGGGCCGCGTCGCGATCGAGTTCCGCCTTTGGGACATCTCGATCGGCAAACAAATCCGCGGCCAGATTTTCATGACCGAGGAAAGCAATGCCCGCCGTATAGGACATATAATTTCCGATATAATATACAAGGAATTATCCGGCGACGAAGGCTATTTCGACACGCGTATTTTATACGTCGCCGAAACCGGGCCCAAGACCAACCGCACCCGTCGCCTAGCGCTTATGGACCAGGACGGGCATAATTTGAAATACCTCACCAACGGCAAGTACGCGGTTTCGACGCCGACATTTTCGCCCACCGCACAGCAGATAGCCTATGTTACATACTACACCAAGGTGCCGAAGATTTTCGTGTTTGATATCGAAACCGGTCGACATGAACTGGTGGGCGATTTCCCCGGCATGAGCTTCGCGCCCCGCTTCTCCCCGGACGGCAAAAAACTTATAGTCTCGATAGCCAAGGACGGAGCGTCGAATTTGCACGAACTCGACCTTCGATCCAAACAGCTGCGCCAACTGACGCGCGAGCTTAACATCAACACCGCGCCTTCGTATTCGCCCGATCAAAAGCGGATCGCGTTCATCTCGGATCGCTCCGGCACTCCGCAAATTTATATCATGAGCGCGAACGGGGGCAGGGCGGAGCGCATAAGCTTCGGCGCCGGCCGGTATGAAGACGTTGTCTGGAGCCCTCGCGGCGACTACCTCGCCTTCACTAAAATCCAGGGCGGCAAGTTCAGTGTCGGCGTCATGTTCGACGACGGCACCGGTGAGCGCATAATCGCCGACGGCTTTATGATCGAAAGTCCCAGCTGGAGCCCCAACGGCCGCCGTATAATATATTATGAACAAAAACCCTTGCGCGGCGGGGACGATAGCCTTATAATCCACAGCGTCGACGTGACGGGCCTTAACCACGAGATTATAAAAACGGAAACCAAAGCCTCCGACCCGGCCTGGAGCCCGCTGCTTAAATAACCCCTCTGTCATTCCGGGCTTGACCCGGAATTCAGGTAAATAAAGGATAGATAAATTGAAACCGCGCATAAAAATCCTTGGCGAGCGCCGTTGTTAGGCGGCGAGCCTAGGGTTTTGCAGCAAGGTTGCAAGGGATTCCCGGAAATAACTAAAGTAAAGGAAACAAGAAATTGAAGATTCTACTACTCACCACCGGCGGCACGATCGCGCAAGAGGACGACGGTTCCGGCACTCACATATCGGTCGGCGCCACCGGGAAACAGGGGTTTCTCGACTATGTAAGGGCCAACCCGAATAACAAGGACGTCGTTATCGATGCAAGGAACCTTTTCAACATAGATTCCACCAACATCACGCCCGACCATTGGAACCAGATTTTGAAAGTGCTCGAGGCCGAGCATTATAACTATGATGCGTTCTGCATCACGCATGGAACCAATACTATGGGCATGACTTCCTCCGCGCTTGCGTTCGGGCTTAAGTCGTTTGGCAAGCCGGTGTATATGACCGGGTCCCAGGTTCCGTTCGGAGTCGAGGGCGCGGACGCCAACTTAAACTTTGAAAACATGATTCGCATCGCGCGCGACTATCACACCAAGATGAAGGGCGTGTTCGTGGTCATGGGTTCCGCCGCCATGATCGGCACGCGCGTAAAGAAGACAAGCGACAACGATTACCATGCCTTCAGCTCATTCCAGCAAAACGCGCTTGCAAGCTTTGGGTCCAAGGCTCAGCTACAGTTCGATCAGGCAAGGCTCGAGCAAAACAACGCGGCATACGAACCGCGCGGAAAGATCGATGTGTTTTCAAGCTATCCTACGCACACGCTGGTTTCGATTACCGACCATGCGGGCATCGACCCGAACGACTTGAAAATCCTTGTCGAACACGGTGGCAAGAAGGGCTTCATCATCCGCGGCGTCGGCGTGGGCGACATACACGAAAGCTTCCTCCCGGTCCTTGATTACCTGCGCGAGAAGAAAATCCCCGTCATGATCACGACCCAGATTCCGACGGGCGTCGCGACCATGGACGTGAACGAACCGGGAATTTTGGCCGAGCAGCACGGCGCGATTCCGGCTTATGATATGAACATCGAATCCATGGCGGCGAAGATGGGCTTCCTCTTGGCCGAAGGCATTCCCTATGAAAATTTCAAGACCGAGATGCACCGCAACTATAAGGGCGAAATCGACGTAGCCAAACATCGCAACAGGTCGAGTTGGAAAGATTACATGTAAATGTCCGACGACTGGAACGAATTCATACTTGAAAAAACTCCCGATCCCGAAGAGATACGGTATAAATTCGGCGCTCGCCCCCTTGTCGAAACGATTACCGGCTTCGTGAAAAAACTTTCTCCGCAAAAGGGGTTCGTGGGCGCGGACATAGCGCTTAATTGGCAGGCTATAGTCGGCGAAGAAATCGCCTCGCTCGCCACGCCGACTAAATTATCCCGCAGCGACGGCGTCCTCTACCTAAAATTAAAAAGCGTAGCGATGGCGCCGATGGCCGAATACCAAAAGCCGGTCATCATGGACCGCGTGAACTCGTGCTTTGGATATCAGGCGGTGAAAACCGTCCGTTTCAAGAGTGTTTAATCTTCCGCGAGTGTGCACACACGAGCTCGCCTCAAAAAGGCCACTCACGTGGCGTTTTTAGGCAAGATTCTATATGTAGCTTAATACGCGCGCGCCGCAGGCGCTAAAGCTATAAATATTTAACAACGGGACCCTGCCGCGCTGCGTCCGCCTTCGGCAGGACTGGCTTGCTGACCCGTTATTAAATATTTTATTTATTTCACCTTCTGCCTATTCCTTATTACATAAGGGCACGTAGCTGCACACGGCGCGCTCACCGTTTCGTCCGCCGCGCACGCTTGCTCCGGGCAATCCGCGAACATCATTCTATCGTATGGGAGCCGGACGACCTTGTCGTCGATGTCGTATGCTATCATCGGATCTCCCTTAAAGTTCTTTTCGATCCCTACGAATTCGTATCCTGCGGCCGTTGCTGCGGTCATAGTAAATTTATTATCGGTATGGCTTGATAATGCGAACTTATCTATGCCGCATTCCTTCAACTGCTCCTTGAGTTTTTTTATGACGGCCGGCCCGCGCCCGTATCTCGAATAGCTTGGATCGAGGAAGCAGCATATTTCCGCCAAGCCGTTTCTAATTCCCCAAACAACGGTATAGCCGATAAGCCGACTTTCGCCGCGGCCGTTGGCAAGCGTGATGTGGTATCCATAGCTTTCGCGCCTGTCCTGCTGCGCGGCTTTGTTTTTGAAGTATTTTGCTGTTGGTAGAAGGGCGTCCTTGTCATCCACGAATATTTGCGAACCTGTGGTGTCCTTGTGCCAAAAGTGCGCGAACTGACGGACGTCGGGACGATTGAGAAGGCGGTCGAACTCGGCTATCTGTCGCTCCATATATTCTGGCGTCGATAGGGTTTTTGTAAGGGTTATCAAACATCCCTTTGCGAAATCTGGAAAAATAATGACGCCTGGCATGGCGGAGAAGTTGGCAAAGTTGAATTTACTTTTCATGTTCAGTCCTTAATAGACGGACTCTACCCCCCCCCGGAAGTTTTTGTCAAGTGGAAAGTCAAGAGCAAGCCACATCCGCCAGCAGGGGCGGCGATGCACTGCAAAGTGCGCGCCCACCTGCATGGGGTGGCGTTTGTGCGCACAGCTCTCTGGCGCGAGCTATAAGCTTCAATGTATAAAAATCATTACCTCGAATAATCGAAAGCGCCATGTTCGCCGAATATGGAAACGCACGACTTGTCGCCCTTGGCCTTTTCCACCCGGCCGATTATACCGGCGTTGACGCCGAAGCCCCTTGAGATTTCGATGATTCTGTTCGCGGTCGCCTGATCCCTTACATAAAGCTCAAGGCCGACGCCCATGTTGAAGGTCTGATACATCTCTTCCCATGCGGTCTTCGTTTCCTCTCTTATCATCGTGAACAAAGTGGGGGTTTTGAAAAGGTTGTCCTTTACTACGACAAGCGGCTTCTCAAGGTGGTTCAACACCTTCGTCATTCCCCCGCCGCTGTTGTGCACGGCGCCGGCGATTCGGCCGTTGCCGCCGAATGCGTCGTATATCGCCCGCATGATCATCGCGTATGTGCGTGTAGGCGAGAGGATATTTTTGCCCATCGGAACCATATCGCCGGTTTCGACCAATACAGGGTCGCCAACTCTCCACGAACCGCGATAGGCTTTTTTGCCAAGCTTTTTCTCGAAGGTTTCCGGGTATTTGCGGCGATAGCGTTTGTGCAGAAGGCCGTGGCGGGCAAGGGTCAGCCCGTTGCTTCTGATACCGCTGTTGTATTTGTCCTCATAGAAGGCCTGGCCGTTCGAGGCAAGTCCCACAACCCAATTCCCCTCGCGTATGTTGGCGTTGTCGATGACGTCGCTTTTCCTCATGATACAGAAAAGGGCGTTGTCAAGGACGGTTGTCGGGGTAAGGTCGGGCACATCGGCGGTTTCGCCCTGCTGGCCTATGATTTTCACATTGTGCGATTCTAGGTTTTTAAGGAATTTGTTTTCGCCGTTTATCAAATCGGCGACTACTTCGTCCGGCACGCGGAAGGGGTTTCTATTGGCAAGCGCGACAAGGGACATCGCCCCGTCGATTCCGCCCGCGCAAATCACGTCGTCGAGGTTCATGACGATGCTGTCTTGGACAACGTCGGCCCAGACCGAGGCGTCGCCGGTTTCCCTCCAATACAGGTATGCCATCGAGGTTTTGGTTCCCGCTCCGTCGCCGTGGGCTATCATGACATAGGAATCGCCGGGGATAGTAAGCGGCGGAAGCTCGAGCGGATTTATCTTGCAGAACGCATACGGGAAAAGTCCCTTGTCGTTGTTTTTCGTGGCCTCGCGAATGGCGTCTTTGGTATTTGAAACTCCAAGTTCGGCGTATGCGCCTTTTTTTGGCTTGCGGTTAAAGAAAATCATTAGGGGGCTCCGTTCAATAGTTTTTATCTATTGGACAGACTACCCCCCCCCCGCAACGTTTTGTCAATGGAAAATAACAGTCATTACCCGGCTCGACCGGGTAATCCAGTGAAGTATAATGAAGCTTATAGCGAGTGCAACGAGCTGCCCCTAACAAACACCAACTGCTCTTGGCCTTCAAAGGCAAGATTCTATATGTGTTTTATTAAGGGGGGGGGCGCTGCGCTTAGTCTTAAATCTAACCTCATGGGGCCCTGCCGCGCTGCAGCCCTTCGGGCTTGGCTTGCTGACCCACAAGGTTAGATTTGGGCTTGTATAAAAAAATCCCCCGATTTCGCGGGGGACTTTCAATTTCTCAAAACAAAAACTACTTCTTGTTCTTTTCGATATAGGCGACGGCGTCGGAAACCTTTTGGATTTTCTCGGCTTCGTCCTCGGGGATTTCGATGCCGAATTCTTCCTCAAGGGCCATGACAAGCTCGACGGTGTCAAGGCTGTCCGCGCCAAGGTCGTTGATGAAGTTTGCATCGGGTGTTACCTTAGCTTCTTCAACGCCGAGGTTTTCGGTTACGATTTTCTTTACTTGTTCAAAAACGCTCATATCTGTTCCTCTCTTTTGTGTTTTTGGTTGTCTTGATTATATAAGTTTCCAATATTCTTGTCAAGGCTAGAAGCCAAGGATTTGCTTTTCCTTTGAAACACGCTTGCGCTCGCGACGTTTCGCTTCGTTTTTCCTGCGCTTGCGCTCGGCGGTGCCGGTTTCATTGTATCGCCTGTCCTTTATCTCGCGAAGAAGACCTTCGCGCTGCGATTTCTTTTTAATGACTCGCAAAGCTTGTTCGACGTTGTTGTCGCGGACCAATACTTTTACCATGTGTGCACCTCCTTTCGGTGGGTTCCTAAAGGGTTGTTAATTCTAAGAACCGGGCAATTATAACGCCGATTTTCGGAAAATCAAGAGGTTATTGTATAGGCAGCATTCCGGTGCTCCCGGTATTTATGCCGGGACATCTGACATATCCGGCCCCGGCGCAACGTTCGATGTCCGCCTCCTCGTTTTGATTCCACCATTGGGGACAGCCGCAGCGAAGGGCTCCGTTGAACCAGAAGAAACCGCCGCCCGAGTTGCATCTGCATTCCTGTGGCGTGATCCAGTTCGCAAGCTGCGTGTTCTGGCCAAGGTTTGCGACCGTGCAGCCCGAAGCGGCGATCGAAGCGGGGCAGGGGCTTCCTCCTCCCGGACAGTCGGATTTTTTCGCATAAGGCTCAAGCCAGTAATTCAATCCCCGTATTGTATGAGTAGGCGAGATCTGTATATTGTTGACCGGTATGTAATTGTTGATAAGGTATTGGGGGGTTATGCACATGGCCCCGCGTGCGGAATAGACATAGGATTCGGTCGCAATCACCTGTGCATTGGCTCCTGCCGCTAAGATCAATGAGATAATGAATATTATGCGCCCCATCATTACACCCCGTTCCAACCCGCCGCACCGATGGATATAGTGCTTGATTGCGCGGAAGTTGCCGAGCATTTAAGGTATTCCGAGCCGCATCCTGGGTGATAGAAATCGGCGCACCCGCATACAAGCGTTTGGTTGTGGACATAGAATCCGCCGTGGCTGTCGCACCAACATTCCCCGCCCTGCGAACGCACCGCGCCTGTTCCCGGAGCCGACGGTATTGCTAGACACACGGCATTGGTTATCAAGTCGGGACAGCTTGTAAGCGGACCAGTCCACGGTTGTGGCCCGTTGCCTCCATTTCCGTTTTCATTTCCTCCACCGCCGTTGGCGCAATACGCAGGGGTTGCATAGTCGTTAAGTATGTTCAAAAGTTCGTTTCTTGAAACCCAGTTTGCGCTAAGCTGCGCCGGGGTTATACAGCAGTTGTTGGTCATGGTGAATTGTTCCTGTGCGCCGCATGCGGCAAATGCGGAATCTACGTATGCCTGAGTTGCTACGACCTGTGCGCCTGCACCGACCGACGTCATAATAAGCATAAGACAAATTGCGCCCGCGCGAAACACAGCCACTTCCTCCTTTGATGAATCTAGGACTTATTGGTTGCGATTTCAAGCATAAAAGTAATCCTTTCGCAAGGCCCAGAACGCCGGTGTTCATCAAGCATAAACACAAATCTTCACCAAGGGCAGGTCGCAGCGCAAGCTAGACCGGGGTCCCTTTGTGGAGATTTAAGACTACGCCTTTAAGGGGGGGAACCCGCCAGCCGCCCGCTAGGCGTCGCTGGCTACGCCCCCTATTTACATATTTTCCCATTTATGATATAATAGCCGAATGCAAAAACTTAGTATATTCCTTTGGAAAATGTATGCGTATGCGTTTTTACACGGCTGCGTTTTCCTTTATCCCGTCATGGCGCTTATGTTCCAGGCCAACGACGTTTCCGAAATCCAAATCACGATATTGTTGATGAGCTGGGCCGTGTTCGTGATGGTCCTACAGCCGGTTCTCGGCATCATAGGCGACAAGTATTCGCGAAAGAAAATTCTTGTGTTCGGGCAGTTGTGCAAGCTGATATGCTTCATGATATTCCTCTTCTTCCCACATTTTTGGGGCTATATGCTGGGCTTCTTCTTTTGGGGTATCGAATGGGGGATAAGCGCGTCGATTAACAAGGCGTTCCTTTACGACGAGCTTCGCGTTCTCGGCGCCCGGCACAGATACGCCCGCGTCGACGGCAATATGCTTTCGTGGAAGTCTGTGGGAACGCTTTTGGCGGTAAGCGGTTCGTATATCGCCGCCCACCACGGATATAATTCGGTTCTTTGGATCACTATGGCGATGATGATTTTCGGCCTTTTCATATTGCTAAGCATCGATATGGAACAGCCGGAATCGTATATAATCGTTCGTAAAACGCCCCAGCCGTTCTTCGCGAATTTCAAGAAAGGGGTCAAAAAGATATTCAAGATCAAACACCTTTTCATGACGTTGGTCGTTCTTTCCTTTATAACCGGCATGGGGGATTCCGAGGATTATGTCAGCCTTTTGGGTTCCGAGATGGGCATTCGCCTCGAGCATATCGGCCTTCTTTTCGCTACGGCGCGTGTTGCCGAGATCATAGGCGGCATTACGATTCAATACGCGGGCAAAATGTCGGCCTTCATGATAAACTTTATCGTAGTTGCCTCGGGCGTGGCGTTCGCGATGATGTTGTTCGTAAACGCGCTGACGATATGGTTCGTGCTTTTCATCGGCGCGTTCCTTTGCACGATTGCGAACGTGTTTTTGACCACAAGGGTTCAGAACGCTATACCGTCCGCCCAGCGCGCGACCATCATGTCGATTTATGATATGATAAGCCAGGTTGCGATACTCTTCATCTATGCGGTCATAGGTTTCGGCGTGATATTCGGCGGAGGATACAAGCTGGGCTATTTCCTTGTCGGCGCGTTTATCGCGATTATGGGCGTGTATGCGGTAATGTTCCTTGGCGATGTGAAAAGGAAGCGGGCGGCGCAGACGGCCTAGCACGTATATATGTATGCGCGCCGCAGGCGGCCAACGTCCGCTCGCCCACGGGCGTTGGCATTCGCAGGCTCATGCCCGCTCCGAAGCGGCCGTGTGGCCTAACCACTTGACTTTCCCCTCCCGTAAGGATAAAATAATTGCGTATTATTAAGGAATTTTATTATGCAATACAACGCAGTCGTATCGGCGATGGAAGAAATCACCCCCGATATCCGCCTTTTCAAAATCAAGCTGGCCTCTGGCGTAAAATTGCCGTATAAGGCAGGACAGTTCGCAATTTTGGGCCTTCCAGCCGACCCTTCGAACCTTGGTGGCGAGTGGATCCGGCGCGCGTATTCCATTGCCTCTGCGCCGCGCGAAACCGATGTTGCGGGCGAGGTCGAGTTTTACATAGTCAAAGTTGAAAACGGTCAGCTTACAAGCCGCCTTTTCAATACCAACGCAGGCGACAAGATTTTTATGGGCGAGAAGGTCGCGGGCTTCATGAACCTCGACCGCCTTCCCGACGACCACAACGTCCTTTTCATCTGCACCGGTACGGGCATAGCGCCGTTCGTTTCGATGATGCGCGAGTATAAGGAAAAGCTTTTGAACGGCAAGCGCAAAGTCGGCTTCTTGCATGGTTCGCGCCAAACGTATGAACTTGGATATAGGGACTACCTCGAAGCTCTTGCGGTGGCGAACCCCGACTTCAAATACTTCCCCATAGTCTCGCGCGCGAAAAACGAACCCGCCGGCGCCTGGAGCGGATACGAGGGCCACGCGCAGTCGTTGATAGTAAACGGCGAGGTCGACAAGGTTCTTGGTATTGAAATCAAGCCCGCTGACGCAAGCATTTTCCTTTGCGGCAATCCGCGCATGGTCGACGACACGGTCGCGATCCTGACCGAGAAGGGCTTCACTCCCAACACTATGCAGTCGCCCGGCAACCTTTATTTCGACAAGCACTAGGAGAGGTTATGGACAAGCATCCGCTGACCCCGGCCGGGGCCGCCAAGCTTGAGGCCGAGCTTAAAACACTTAAAACCGTCGACCGCCCGGACGTGATCGCTGCGATCCAAGAAGCGCGCGCGCACGGCGACCTAAGCGAGAACGCGGAATACCATGCGGCCAAGGAGCGCCAAAGGTTCATCGAGCGCCGCATCGGCTTCATCGACGGCCTTTTCGCGTCCTGCGAGGTCATTGATCCAGCGCGCGTCGCCGGCGATACGATAAAATTCTCGGCGACCGTCAAACTTGTCGACGTCAATACGGACGAGGAAAAAATCTACCAAATCGTAGGCGAGGCCGAGGCGGACATGGACGCCACCCCCGCGCAAATTTCCTATAAATCCCCGCTCGCTCGCGCGTTGATTGGTAAGCGTCAAGGAGATGCGGCCGAATTCCAAACCCCCGGCGGCACCCGCGAGTTCGAAGTGCTGGAAATAAAATACGTCTAGCTATATTGGGAAAATATACTTGCTACGCCCCAGTCATTACCCGACTTGCGAAGTCCTCCCGAAGCCCTGTCCTTTGAAGCTTTAGCGAAGAATGGAGATTGGCGAATGAGGAAGGGGGTAATCCAGTCCTCGTCCCCCGTCATTGCCCGACTTGATCGGGTAATCCAGTGAAGGATATATAAGCTTTCCAGCGAGCTTGCTCGCTTCGCGCACCTCAAGCCTGTCCTCGCTGGTGCAGGCCCCCCTGTCCTTCGAAGCTTTAGCGAAGAATGGAGATTGGCGAAGGGGTAAGGGGGGGGGTATACCGAGCCCTTCAAATTTCATCACGCTATCACGCTATCACGCTATCACGATAGCGTATTAGCATATTAATATGGTAAAACGCAATATTCACAAAGAAAATCCCCGGCTCGACCGGGTAATCCAGTGAAGGATAATGAAGCATAAAGCCCGCCGCCCGCGTCCGCCGAAGCCTTGTGCGAAGGCTGGAAGGCGTAAGCTTCGCCCATACCACGGCGCAGCGCGCAAACACAACTACGCTTACAAGTGCGCTTGTTGGTTTGACGGCTGGCCTGGGCTCGCTTGCCTGCTGGCAGTTGAGTGCTTGCTCGCTAATCTTATCCGCTACGCGTTCACCTCGTTCCGCAACTCGCGGGTAAGGTTTAACTAAAGTCTATAATTTTCCTCACCGGCGCGTATGTTTTCCTATGCTCTGGACACGCCCCTAATTTTTGCAACGCCGCGATGTGCGACGCGGTGGGATAGCCCTTGTTCCCGGCAAAATCGTATGCCGGGTGTCGCTCGCCTATTTCGCCCAACAACTTATCCTTCATAACTTTTGCGATAATGGAAGCGGCCGCGATTGAAAGCGATTTCGCATCGCCCTTCACAACCGCGATTGCATGCGCCGCCTCGAAAGTTTTATTCCCGTCGATAATCGCATGCACGCGCCCTCCGATCCGTGCAAACAGTTTTTCATAAGCCGTCCGCATAGCCAGAAGGGACGCGCGCAATATGTTTATCTCGTCGATCTCCGCCGCGCTCACGGCATGAAATTCAAAACAGAATGCTGAGGCGGGCAGGGCGCAGAGCTCGCAAAAAATCTCCTCGCGTCGCCGCTCGCATAACTTTTTTGAATCACAGATTTGCCCCAGAAGCTCCGCCGGAAAACCCGCGACATCGATCCAAGCCGCCGCGCCTACTACGGGGCCGGCAAGACACCCGCGCCCCGCCTCGTCGCAACCTATTACCGCGGAAAAACCCGAGGCCAAAAGCCCCGCCTCGATATCAAAGCTCGCCGCCGCCATCGATCGCCGCTTCGTCAAGTTCATCGTCGGATTCCTCGGCCTCTTCTTGCGCCAAAAAGTCGGGCAAAATAAAGTCAAGCCCGGGTCGGACTTCGTATACCTTAAGGCTATACATAGGCCATTCGCCGCGCGCGACCTGTGATAAAGATTCGCATTCCTTGCCAAGCTTGTGGCGATAAATCCAGAAGTTGGACATGACGCGCTTGATATAGATTCGCGTTTCCTTTATCGATACGGATTCGATGAAAAGAAGCGGGTCGTTGTCTGGGTTCTTGATATTGTTAAGTTGCCGCCGCAGATTGCCCGGGCCGGCGTTGTATGCGACCAACATCTTGAAAAGGTTGCCGGCGATTTCGGGCATAGAGAAAAGATAGTCGATATACATCTGCCCGATTTCAAGGTTGAGTTCCTCCTCGAAAAGCCTCTCGCGCTGCGCCCGGCTAAGCTTCGGGTCGCGCGTGATATAGGACGCAGTGGCCGGCATCACTTGCATAAGCCCTCGCGCGCCGGCATGCGATTTTGCCACCGGGTTAAAGCGGGATTCTTGCCGCGTGATTGCGTTCACAAGCGCCTTGTCTATGCTGGGCCCCTTGGCGGGCGGAATCGCGACCATAGGATACATCGGTGTGGCAAAGACATGGTCGTGATGGAACCGCTCGTCGTATTGGGCAAGGTTCATCAAAAGGCCGGGCATGTTGGTTATTTGCGCGATCGCCATCATAGCGTTCAAAAGCTCGGCGGAATCTCGTCCCTCGTCGCTTCGAGCCATAAAGCGAAGCTCGGTCGCCGCGTCGTTCTTGCGCCCAAGTTGGATCAACGCAAGCGCACGCATGCCGCCACGCCACGACGAAATTTCACGCGCGTGTTCTATGGTGAAGTCCGGCTCCTCCCACTTTATGCGAAGCCTTTTGCCCTCTTGATAGTTTGCAAGTATGCCATAGAAGGTTTTTGGAAACTCGGCCGCCCTAGATAGTAAAATCGCGGGATCGTCGCGAAGCGATCTGTGGGGTATGCGCTCGTTAGCTCGCCAAGCCCAATATGCTCCGGCTGATACCATGTCGGGCGTGATTCCGCGGCTGAAGGCGACGGACTTGAAAGCGTCTCGCGATTTTTCCCACTCGCCCATACGCCAATAGCTTAACCCCAAAGTCCAGTTCGCAAGATAGAAGTCAAGCTCCTCGGCCGCGCGGTATGCCCAAAGCGTCGCCATGTCCTCGTTTCCGCTCAAGAAATAGGAATAGCCAAGATATGCCTGCATACGCAAATAATCATTCTTGGTAAAGAAACGCTTAGCCGACGGGTTCTCAAGCACCTCGCGCGCCTTGTCCGGCTGGCGTTGATTAAGGCGGCGTTGGAAGATTCGGCGCATATAGGACACATCGCCGCGTGCCGCCTTGTTAAGGTGGCCATAGTTCCCCTGTATCATGGCATTTGTCGACGGTTCGCGCCGCAAGTATGATACGCGGTTTCCTTCGCGCATAGGGACTTTTAATCCTTTGCGGGCGCCGCGTTGAAGCCCGAGTTTGTATATGTCGTTTGCGAACGGATGATCATAGTATTTCGCCATCCACGCGCGCGCTTCCTCGTATGAAGTTTTGTGATGCGGGCCCATGAACCGCTGGTGAAGAACATATCCCATCAAAAGATCGTTTTTTATGTTTTTGATTAACTTGTCGGCATCCTTAAGACGCCCGCGGGATTGCAGGTCGAATATTTTCTTATAATTTTCGACATCGCTTGCCCAAAGGACATTGGGTGTCTGCGCCCTCGCATCGGCAAGCAGCGCGAACATAACTATGATAAAGGTAAATATCGCCCTCATATAGGGGCAAATCCTAGCCTACTAATCAAACCGGCGCAAGTGTAAAATATTAAGCTCAAGCTCCCACGCCAATCGTTGCGGGAATATACTTCATCACACTATCGCGCTAGTGTGATGAAGTATAAGGAACGGCTCTGCCTCGCTTGCCAGGTGGACAAATCTATGCTATAATGGCCCCATGATTTTCGTATATTCCACACTGGGGGTTTTATTCCTCTCGGGTATAGTTTGGGTGGCCGCGGCCGGCGGCGCTATGATGGAGAAGATGGCCGATCCGATCACCGTGATCGATGCCTCGAACCTTGCGCTTGCGGTGGTCATGCCGCTTATATTTCTGGCGGCGATCGGCGCGCTGGTCATAGCGGCGTATTCGGTCAGGACTTCGCGCCGCGAGCTTGAAACCCTGATGCGACAGTCGACAAGATCCTTGGAGGGGCTACAGGTCGTATCCCGCCAACTTCTAGAGGCGAAAAGTCAGGCGCAGTCCGCCCAGTTCTTGAAATACCTCCCGTTCGCTCTGAACGATTTGTCGGTATCGCTATCGGAATTGCTTGCCAGAACCGAAATCGCCTCCGAGGTCGTGATCTATAACGCGCTATCCCGGGACGGAGAGGCACGCATGGCCGCCGTCGCGGGCGCGCTTCTAAGCGTCGCTGATTCCACGCCGAACTTTGTCGAGATGTTCCGCCGCCGATTGCTCAAAGACGAAGTTGCCGCCGGCCTAGCCGCATCGTTCATCGAGAAGTTTACGAAATTGTCCGACCAAATCCGCATACACGATTTCGACGGCCTGCTGTCCCGTATTTTCGAAGAGGGCACGATGGGCAAATCGTTCCAGCTTGTGAACAAGGCGTTAAAGGAAGAAGCGGCCTGAACTAGCCCTCGCGCTGGTTTGGGTTGATAATATCGTTTATCTCGCGCTGAAGTTGCGCGTTGTTAATTTTATCGTCCAGGTCGTCTAAGGTGTCAGTCATGAACGGGGTTTGATCGGCCATGGATCTTGCCTTAATTATTGTGGCTTTGCAAATGTCCGGATATTGTGTTTGGAACACTTTCCTGAAACCGCTGATCATTCCTTCGATATGCCTTTCCAAATCCGACCATTGGTGGTTTAGCCTTATGTTCTGGTGGGTCAAGGCTATGCGGGTAAGCGCCTTGATCTCAAGTTTTTGGTCCATGCTGGTTTCCTTTAGCCAGGCCAGGAATTCGACAAGGAATTTTTCGCGTATCCCAAGCGCCGTGGCCTGCTCGATCCTAAGCTTCCTGATGGTTCCTCCGTCTGCGGCCGCGGCTTCTGCCACAAGCTTCCTGTCTTTTTTTCTGATGAAGATGTCGAGTTCGTCGACCATGCGTTTGAAATTGCGCCAGCCACTTGTTTCATGGTTTTTTGCTTCTATATCCTCGACGAAGATATCTTCGAATATCCTGTTGGCGTTCACGATGTTGTTTAGGCTTGGTTTCTTGTCGTCGTTGGATCCAAATCCGGCGTATGCTATCTTGTCAAGCATTCTATCGGTAAAGGCCTTGATAAAACCTTCTAGCACACCCCCCCCCATATCGCATGCGGTTTTATAATCTATCGGCTCGCCCTTGTATTTGATTTTCATTGTTTGGCCTAGCTTCTGTCCCCGTGAAGTTTTTTCAAATCCTCGAGCGAGCGGTTGCTGTGAGCATCGATTGTCGACTGTATGTTTTGCGCGATTCCTTCGGGGTCGAGTATGTTGACGAGAAGGTCTGCGTTTTCCTTTATGCCTTCTTTGATGCCGGGATATTCATGTTCGACTGTCGCCATGAATCGGCCAAGCGTTTCCGCGATTTCGGTTTCGGCCGCCGACCATTCGGTGTTCGCCGATATGTCGTTGTATGTGGCGATAATGATCTTAAGCACGTCGGATTTTGTTTTATAGTGCATGTTCATTTGCTCGAACCATTTTTTGAATTCGCCAATCCATGGTTCGCGGAAGCCAAGCGCGGTTGCCTGGTCGATGGTAAGGCTTTTCATAAGTCGCCCATAAATCGCGGCGTTCGAGGCAAGCTTTGTAATCTTCATGTTTTTTTCAATCATGAACTGGTCGAGCCTTTTAATCGCAGTGATGAATACCTGGCCTATGTCGGCGATGTCCCTGGTTATATCAAGGCTCATGAAGAAAACGTCGCGCCGCATTTGGTTCAAAAGGCCGATGTGGCCAAGGTTGATTTCCTTTTTCTTAACTTTGTCAAGGAACGATTGCGAAAACGCCCGTATGAATTTGTTGCGCATTTGGTCGCCCATTTCGCACGCGTTTTGATAGTCTATGATTTGCCCGTCTTTGGTTTCGTATTTCATTTTTTTCCTGTTGTTATAAACCGATCTAAGATATTAGACCGAGAGAATAGTTTTGTCAACAAAAAAGATTATCCTAAATCTTGCACAAAGGGCAGGTAAGCCAGGCCTTTGGCCACAGCGAACCGGGACCCCTTTTGGTGGGATTTTTGATTACCGGCACCCGATAACCCAGATATCATAATTGGGATGTTCAAGAGCGCTTACCGCCGGCGAGCTAGCCATCATCCAGCCGGAAAACGCAACGCGGCGAGTGGTGGAACGAGCGCCGTCCCTTCCGACTTCGAAAATTCTCAAAAACGCGGACGATTCCGGCTCCTCGTCGTCTGGCCGAGAAAAACATGCGGACGCTTCGATAAGCAGATCTTCGAATATGACGCTGCTCCCGACCGGAACGATCACGTCTTCCGCACGGCCGGTTTGTTTGTTCAGCGCGCGAAGCACAGCCTGCTCGTTTGGAATGTTCGTCCATGCGGACAGGAATAAAGTGAAAAGGACAAGCGACAAGCGGCCCAGAACGCCACGGGCGTGCGTGAACTTGTGAACGCCTGCGCCCGATGTGGGGCGTTCGCAGGCCGCCTGCGGCGCGCGGACACATATACACAGTTTACCTATAGATGACATTCCCGATTGCCTCCGACCTTTCTCGTCATTCCGGCCCCGAGCCGGTATCCATGGATACCGGGTCAAGCCCGGTATGACATTTTGATTTACCTATAGATGACATTCCCGATTGCCTCCTCAAGCGATTTGTTCGGGACAGAGGCCAAACGCATAGCCGACGTAGCCCGCTCGGGCGAGGTTCCGATTTCGATCGAGATGAACGGCGCGCCGATAAAGCCGGTCGAGGTTATGCGCGCCACCGAGTCTTTGGGTATGCGATAGCGCTTTCCGATCGACATTACGACGTCGACTGTGAAAACCTCGGAATCGAGTTTAAGTTCGGACACGCTCCCGACCTTGACGCCGTTGATTTTCACATCCGATCCGCGGGAAATTCCGGCGACCGAGCCGAAGCGGGCGACCACGTCGTATCCGACGACCGAGGTTCGTGCGACGCTTGCGCCCCACATCATGAAATATGCGACCAGGGCGAGAATTGCGAAACCCGCTATTATCTCAAGCGGGTTCTTGTTCTTCGCAGAATTTTTTATTACGTTGATAAGGTTTTTTATCGCGCCCCTCATAGCGTTCCTATTCGGCCTTCGCCGTTTCGGATTTCGATGCCGCCTTGGCCTTTGCCGCACCGGCAAGGTCTTCGGCGATACGCGCCTTCTTGCCGAACAGCTTCTCGATGTAATAGAGTTTCGCACGGCGGACTTTACCGTGGCGGACAAGCTCTATTTTGGAAACGTTGGGCGAGTAAAGGGGGAACACGCGCTCGACACCTACGCCGAACGAGGTTTTGAAAACGGTGAAGGTCGAGTTGATCGAGTTGTTCTTGCGTGCGACGCAAACTCCTTCGAACACCTGCGTGCGCTCGTTCTTGCCCTCGGACACTTTGGTGTGAACCTTAAGGGTATCTCCTGCTTTGAATGCGGGGATAGCAAAGGTCGAAGCCTTTTCGATGCTCTTTTTTTCGACAAGTTTCAATAGGTTAAGCATAACAGTAAGCCTTTCAAATATTTGATTTCCGGGCGATTTTATACCAGTATTCTGCAAATGTAAAGCATAATTTTTAGCTCCTTTTTATTGATTGACAAATCGACCGGCTATGAATAATATACGCCAAATATAATTTATACAACGTATGAAGCACATAGATGAACATGACTTGAAAGGCTTTATTCCCATAGGTGGGAGCTTTAAGGGTGCGCTTTTGATTCTTACCGGCTATGGCGATTCTGCCAAAGACTTTTTTCCGCTTGTCAAGATGCTTTCCCGGACGATAAAGGATTATGCGATCTTTACGCTTGCCGGCCCTCACAAGTATGAAAACCCCAAATCGATCCCTATGGAAAGACAGATAAGTGTCGGCGCGCGTCAATGGTTCTCGCTCAAGAGTTATTTTGCGAATGTGGACGGGTTCAGGCCGGGCGATTTCGCCCCGCATATCGCGGACAACTTTTGCTATGTTGATTCCGCGATTAAAAAATTAAGCAGGTTTACCGGTATCCCGCCCGAGAAATTTAACCTGTTCTGTTTTTCGCAAGGCGCGATGGTGGGGCTTGGCTATGCGCTCACAAGCGGCGAGAAGACGGGCCATGTGATTTCGGTTGCCGGCCTTGGCGATTTCGGCGCCGATAAGATTGTTAAGAAGCCGAGCGTGCTTGCCCTTC
>WQWV01000017.1 GCA_009785175.1 Alphaproteobacteria bacterium | reverse complement strand
CCGCGAACTAGGTTTTATTTTCCTTTCTATAGCGTCCCCTGTTTCGGCAGGGGATTTTCTTTGTGAATATTGCGTTTTACCATATTAATATGCTAATACGCTATCGTGATAACATGATAGCGTGATATCATGATAGCGTGATGAAGTTCTCCCCCCCCCCATTCCCCTTTCGCATAAAGCTTCGAGAAGGCATGTGGCGGGACTAGTTTATTTATTTGTATTTTCCGCTTGACTTTAGCATATTAATATATTAGTATGGTAAAATCATGACGAAACTGTATGAAGTATTTGCGAGCATAAAATCGGAACGGGAGTTCAACAACTTCTTGGCCGACCTTTGCACGCCAGCCGAAATACGCGACATGAACGATCGATGGAAAATAGCAGAGCTTTTATATGCGGGCAAAATGCCGCAACTCGAAATCGCGAAAAAAGTCGGAGCAAGCATCACCACCGTCAGCCGCGTGGCCCGCTTCCTTAATAACGAAAAGTTCGGCGGATATCGCACCGCCCTTGCCCGCATCCACCACGCCTAGCGCGTGATATTTTCTTAGCCGCATGACGGCAAAATCCCAAAACCAAAAATAAATTCGCTCGGCGTCTTGACGCCTGCACACAAAAAAGGACTACCAAAATGAAAAACTTAAAACAAATGCTGTTTTGTAGACAATACGGAGTATATGAAATAAGCGAAGAAAAAAAGGAACTGCTTGGCGCATTCATGAGAAAGCTGAATTGGCAGGAAGACGAATTGTTCGAGGAATACCTCGACTGTCTTTCGGTGGATAACTTATTCAAAACCTTGATGGAAGCCAAAAAGCCAGAGGCCGAAAGGGCTCGCCAATTCCGAAAGCCCATGCCGACCAAAACCTATATTATCACCGATAAGGGCCGCACTATCGCCGGCGTGTTCAATATAACGCCGACTAAGGACAGGGAAGAGGCTATCAAAACCGACGGGAACATAGACTGCACCGTCGCGCCGGATTACAGGGAACGCGGTATCGGAACCTTCGCGCTTGCCGCCGGACTATACCTTTTGAACAACAAATACAATATGAGCGAAGCTATAATCTCGGTCGGCGAGTATAACAAAAAAGCCATCAACCTTATAGCAAATGCGGGCGGTAAATATATCGAATCCGCAAGGCCGAACCAGGACAGCTATGTGTTCGATAGCTGGGACAAGTGCCCGTTCAACAACTATTACGCCATATACACAAACAGAGGAAGATAAAATGAAAAAATATTTGGAATTGTTCGCGCGTCCCGGAGAATACCTGGAGCTACCCTCGAAAAAAGTTGTTTCAAAACCCGAAACCAACTGTATATATACCATATACCGCGGTCAGTATGAAAACGCAATAACCGGAGGGGCGATAGATATGACCCCTTATGACGTTATAGATATTGTAAATGGAAGGAAGAGATAATGAGAGCGTATGAACTATCCGACGCCGACGTTAAAAAACTCTGCGCCCGCAAATCCGGTATGGACGGCGATGTATTACGCCGGGTCGAGGATATAAAACGACGAGTGATTGCCGGCGGCGACAGCGCGTTGTTTGAACTTAACAAAGAGCTTTCGAATTTTAACGGAGCCTTGCGCGTATCGTCCGAGCGCATAGAAAACGCGACCGTATCCGAAGAGTTGAAAGCCGCTATACAGGTCGCAGCCAGCAACATACGAAAGTTCCACTCCTCGGCGCTTCCATGCCGGGCGGAGGGAAAAATCGAAACGACCCCCGGCGTGTTCTGCTGGCGCGAATTCCGAGCTATCGAGCGCGTGGGACTTTACGTGCCCGGCGGGACTGCGCCCCTGTTCTCGACACTTTTGATGCTTGGCATACCCGCGGATATCGCCGGTTGCCGCGAGATCGTCGTGTGCTCGCCGCCGCCGATCGCAGAGGAAATCCTTTACGTAGCGCAACTCCTTGGTATAAACGAAATATACGAAGTCGGCGGGGCGCAGGCTGTGTTCGCTATGGCATACGGAACCCCTTCTATCGCCAAGGTCGATAAAATCTTCGGGCCGGGAAACCAATACGTAATGGCCGCGAAAATGATGGCCTCGAACGATGTGGCTATCGACATGCCCGCCGGGCCAAGCGAAGTCATGGTCGTGGCGGACGACGCCGCAGACCACGCCTTCATCGCCGCGGACATATTGTCGCAGGCCGAGCACGGGCCGACTTCGCAATGCGTGCTTGTGTGCGACGACGTAGATTTGATCGGCAAAGTCGATGTCGAAATCGAACGACAGCTTGCAAGCCTTTCGCGGGCGGAGATCGCGGCGCAGGCATTGGACAACAGCTATGCGATTTTGGTGGATAGTATCGGCGACGGCATTTCCTTCATCAACGAATATGCGCCCGAGCACTTGATTATGCAATGCCGGGGCTGGGAAAAATATCTGCCGTTAATCCAAAACGCGGGCAGCGTATTTTGCGGCGAAAACGTTCCCGAGAGCTTCGGCGATTATGCAAGCGGCACAAACCATACCCTCCCGACGTCGGGTTTTGCAAAAAGTTTCGGCGGCGTTTCGACGATAAGCTTCGGCAAGTGGATAACCTTCCAAACCGCGACGCGCGAAGGATTTTCGGGCTTGTCTTCGATTGTGGAAACAATGGCCGAGGCCGAGGGATTGCCGGCTCACAGTAATGCAGTGAGAATTAGGCGTAAAAGAGCAAGCGCCTAGGCCTGTCGCAGCCAAGCCACGAACTTATCTATGCCGTCCTTGAACGAAGTTTTCGGCTCATAACCGACTAGGCGCTTCGCCTTGCTGCAATCGCTTGCTGTGCGGTCCACATCGCCCGGCTGCATCGGAAGGCGATCTATCGTCGCCTTTTTGCCAAGCGCGGATTCGATGGTGGAAATCATCCGGTTAAGATCGACCGGATTGCCGCCGCCGAGATTCAAAATCTCGTATACCGGCTTGTCCGCGCGCATAACGTAATCGAGCGAGCCCGCGACGCCGTCAACTATATCGTCGATGAAAGTGAAATCGCGCACGGCGGAACCGTCGCCGAAGACAGGTATCGGCCTGTCCGTCTCGATCAGTTGAACAAATTTATTTATGGCAAGGTCGGGGCGCTGCCGCGGGCCGTAAACCGTGAAAAACCTTAACCCTATGCTTGAGATATTGTATAATTTATGATACACATGCGCCATTTCCTCGTTCGCCTTCTTGGTCATCGCATACGGCGAAATCGGCGTGGAAACGTCAAGGTCTTCGCTGAATTTCTCGGCCTTGCAGTTGCCGTAAACCGAGCTTGACGACGCATAGATGAGCTTCGTAAGGCCGCGCGATTTCATCTCCTCGAAAATATTCAGCGTGCCGATGATGTTCGTATCCATATATGCGCGAGGATTTTCGATCGACGGGCGAACTCCGGCGCGGGCGGCAAGGTGCACCACGGCTTCGATTTCGTTCTCGTCGAAAACCTTTTTAAGCGCCGCCGCGTTGGTGATATCCGCGCGATATAATTTGTAATTCGGATTGGCGAGGTTAGGCGCGATGTTCGCCTCTTTAATCTTGACATCGTAATAATCGTTGAAATTATCGAGCGCTATGATTTTCTTGCCGCTTGATAAAAGCCTGTCTGCAAATGTAGAGCCGATGAATCCGGCCGCGCCGGTGATTAGGATTGCCATATTAGTGTCCTTCTTTGGTTCGGAACTATTATAAAGCCGGCGACGGGGTTTGCAAGCAAAACAAATCCGGCTTGACAGAGCGTGGTTTAGCGCTTATAGTCTGCGCGTCCGCTGGGGCATCGTCTAACGGTAGGACAGGAGATTTTGGTTCTCCTTATCGTGGTTCGAATCCATGTGCCCCAGCCAGATTTGTTTATTTTGGGCCCCTATGGAAAACATCTTTCAAATCGCGAAATTCGAAACGTTCAAGGTTTTCATCGGGGACTCCGGCGTTTCAAAAAAAGTTGTCAAGGCCGCCGCCACATACGACCTTCCAAAAAGAATGGAAGCGCGCTATTCGCTAAGCCGATATCCAAAGGTTAAACTTGTGGTATACAATGGTTCCTTGGACGCAAAACTCTGCCGCTGGAATTCCGCGATCGTCGATATGATTCCATTGTCCGCCGGGCAACAAACGGATCTTATTTCCATGTTGGAGAAAAAAGCAAGATGATTCCCGAGGTCGGAGCGATATACAGACATCAGAACGGAAATCTATACAAGGTGATAGGGCTCGCTAAGCATTCCGAAACGCTTGAGGATATGGTGATATACGAGCCGCAATATGAGTGCAGGGAATTTCCGGGCAAGCTTTGGGCACGGCCGCTTTCGAACTGGCTTAGTTTGCGAGGCGGCAAGCCGAGATTCGAGAGGGTTTCTTAGAAAAGCCCCGACATATCGGCAAACTTCTGCCACAGATGGCCTAGAAGCCCGCGCTCGTTCCATGGCTTTGGCCCGCACCAATGAACGAACACCACACCGTCCTTCAAGTCCGCGTATTCGGAATATGTGTGCGTTCCGTTTTGAAGCTCGCCAACAAGGAGAAGGGGACGGAAGTTGTATTTCCAAGGAAGGTGCAGTATCCTGCCCTTGCAGCAGATGTTCAATATCGACTGGTCCGGCCATTGAAAGTTGTATGGCAAAAGACCCATGAAATAAGGGTACGTATTTTCCTGCCGCATCTGCCTTAGGTTCATTATCAAAAATCCGGAATTGACAAAGCCCTTCGTGTTATCCCTTACGGCCGCAATCAAATTCTGGCCAAGCGGTATATCGTCCGCCGAGGCTAGGTCCCGGCAGAATATGGCGTCTGAATCGGCATATATAATCTTGTCGACATTCGGCAATATCGCCGGCAGCATAAGCCTGTAATACGAAGATATGGCCCAGGGCGAAGGGTAGCGGTGCCTTAAATTATTATCGCCAACATGAATGAAAGTGATTTTGGATTCGGGGGAGAACCTTTGGACTATGCCGGCAAGGCCCCATTTCGCCTCCTGTGTGAAATTCGGCGGGACAAGACAGTAGATGTCGTAAACGCAGGTCCCCTCCGACTGCGCAAGAAGCGAAGTTATCGCAACGCCGGTGAAACGCCAATAGTTGTTGTCAAGCCCGAAGGCGACGTTTATCCGCCTATTCCCCCCCCCCGCCACAGCCTTGTCGAACGCCGGGGTTTGAGGATTTATTTTCGGCATAAGGAATCTAGACTGGTACGTATAATAATCCTTGTTGCGGAATGCTATATAATCCACCAGCCATTTTTTTATCTTCAAAGACAGCGTCATCGTCCTATCCCAATCAAAGCTCGACCGCGCCTATCTTCTCGCCGCCGAGGATATGGAAGTGCAGATGCGGCACGACCTGGCCCCCGTGTTCGCCCGTGTTGACGACCGTGCGGTATCCATTTTCGGCAAGACCTTCGGCAATAACCACTTTATTTATAGCGTCCAGAAGATCTGCCTTCTCCTCGGCGCTCGCTCGGGCGGTGAAATCGGTCAGCGTAGCATACGGCCCCTTGGGGATCACAAGCACGTGCGTCGGCGCCTTTTTCGATATATCATGGAACGCCAGCGAGTGCGGAGTTTCGACTATGATGCCGGCGGGAATTTCCCGGCGGAGGATTTTCGCGAATACGTTGTTGTTGTCATACATGGTTTCTCCTTATAGTTTTTCGATGAATTCCTTAAGCGCGTTTATGTTGGCGTCAAAGTCGGGCGAAAGGTCGATCTCGTAAAAATCAAGATCCTTCACGAACGACATCAGGTGCACCATGTGCGCCGGCGAGGATTGCATGCAGACGGGGCTCCTGCTGCTTGGATCCTTGTCATAGCAGACCTGCCCTATGGTCGAATGAAGCATCTGAACTATCACCCTGCCCTTGTCGATTTTATTTATGGACGGCTTGGCCGCGCCCGTTATGTTCGGAAGCACGACTGCTTTGATGACCAACGATTTAGCAAAGTCGGCGACGTGCGGCTCGAGGTCGTAGATTTTCTTTTTACCGTTCCAATTATCGCTTATTACGACGCCATTGAAACCCGGAAGATTTCTAACCGAAAAATCGGAAAGAGCGGTCGTGGCGTATATCGGATGAGCGCTGACTCCGCCGCCATCTTTTTTTAGCGCTACGTAGTCGTCGGATACGTAATCGAGACCGTTTAAGAGTGCGGATATCGCAAGCGAGGATTTGCCCGCGCCGCCGCGGCCGGCCAAAAGCACGCCCTTGCCATTCGTGCCGACAGCCGCAGAATGCAACACCGCGCGGCCGCTTGCCATCATGATGCGGTAGAGGAACGCGACAAGGATATGATCGCCGAAATACCACTGGAACTTCTCGCGCTCGGATAGTCCAGGAGCCATTATGTAATACGCGTTCGCATCCCTGTCATGAGCCCATAAAAGTTCCGTGCCGTCTATGGTCGCGTCGATTGCAGGGGTGGCCAGATCGTCCTTGTAGAACACGCGGAACTTGGCGCAACGCGATTTCGGCACAAGGTATGAAAGCAGGCTGTCGACTTTGCCATCGTATATGGTTATCGAGGCGTCGACGCGCGCAGGGTTCAAAACCTCCTTGAAAAGGCCGAACTGCTTCCTGAAGAACGAATCGAATTCGGGAAAATGATGCTCGATACGAATTATGAATCCGGCGAGGTCGAGGTGCATCACGTTTGCCGGCGCCATATCGTCGGCGTGTTTTTTTATCGAATGCCAGTATTCACCAAATTGTTCGTCCGAAACTGTTATTCCCAGATAGCCCTTTCTTTTCGAGCGAAGCATTTTCATAATCCGCGAGAAAAACGACACTTTGGATTTAACCCTAAGCTCCGCTTTCTTCGCCTTGTCGCGGCGCTTGAAAAATTCGATCAACCTCATGTCCCTTGCTATATTATCATCAGTATTCGTTTCCAACAATTTCATATATTCGATGGCGCCGCCAGGAACTTCGCCAGGCAAGAAACGCTCGAGGATTTCCAATAGGGTGCGCACACGGTAGGCATGCCCAAGTTTTGCGGCCATGCCCACCAAAAGCTTGAAGTCGAAAGACGGGGCGGAACGAAGAACGCGCGCAAGATCCACCACCCACTGAAGCCCCTGGGACGCTTGCGTAAACTTCGCCGTATCGAAAAATTCGTCGTCGTATACAAGCTTGTTGTAAGTGTTCATCAGAAGCGATAACGCCTGTGCCTCGGGGGTCGGAAGGAACGCCTTCTCGCCGAACGCGTCGATCTGTCGCGCGCCGGTCCATGCGAAATCCTCGAGCGAGGTGAATCCGCATTTGAACATGCTTTTGTGAATGTCGACCATCATCGCGCCCATCTGTAGATCGCAGGAATGATAAAGCTCGTGCGCGACGTTGAAGCCCGCGTCGCCGGCCGCCTCGACCGCCTTGTGATACATCGATATCGGCACAAGGATATCTGCGTCATACATCACACGGGGCTCGTCCGGGAACAGGTGCCTGAACGCAACGCCCTTTAGCGGCATGAAGGGGATCCCAGCCTGGACAAGCGCGCGGGCGACACGTCGGAAACCGTCTATTATGGACATGTTGCCGAAGCGGAAGAAATCTATGATACCGGAAAGACGCTTGGAATTCCTATGTTTAATTTCGGGAAACTTTTTTAGGAGGCCGGCGAGCATCACGCTTACGTTTATCGCCTCGACGTCGATGTCGTATTCATCAAGAAGGCGCCTTACCATAGCCTTGCGCGGGGCGGGCGACATGAATTCGCGGACAAGGCGCAAGTCCTTGTCGCGATAGCCGAAAGCCTTGAAAATCGTCGCGCTATGCCGGTCCATCGAAGTCTTCCCTTGTAGCCCACTGACCGTTCCAAAGAATCTTGCGATATAGCCAGCAGTCGAAGCACTGCGAGCCGCATTTTGCCTTGCCCGTCATAAGAGCGTGGCGGATATCCCTATACGGTTTGGTTTTCATGGACTTGCCGGCGCCAAGCTTGAGCGCCGCACCGCCGAAATTCTTATACTTGGTCGAGTGTTGGCAACCAAGGATTCCTCCGTCCCAATCTATGTTAGGAACGGCAATGCCTTCCGCACAAGCCTTAGGCGAATAGCCTATATACGGTTCGAACATCTGAGCGTCCTGCCATAGCACGCCGGTGGCGGCATAAAGTTCGCGCGGGTTTGCCGGCGACCAGGTCGAATTGTCCTTAGTAAAAAACAGGCCGAGCCCCTTGGACTTGGCAAGCTCCTTGGCATGCGCGATTTCATCAAGCGAGCAGGAATTACGCGTGATCTGGTATATCCATTGGACGTTGGCGCCCGTCCTTTGGCGGATATAGGCAAGGTTTTCAATAAGGCGTTCGAAATCGCCGCCGGGCCGGGCCTTGGCATAGGTTTCGGCAGTAGCCCCGGCGCTTACCACAGATAGGAAGCCCAAGGCCGGGGCAAGAGCGTCAAGAGCCTCGCGACCCGCTTGCGCAAGATTGATGTCGTAGGCGTTGAAGAGAAGGCCGCGCTCCCTTAGGCCCCATTCGACTATTTTTATAAAATCGGGATTTAGAAACGTATCCGAGCAGGAGGGTATGTTTATATGCGTAAGGCCGGGCGAGCGATCGACGAAGCGCTTGAAATTCTCGAGCGTTAAAAAACCGCCGGACGGGAATTTCCTATCGCACCGGGGGCAGCCCAAGGAGCATTCCGAACGGAACCTTAGAGTAGCGCTTTTGGGTGTGGGCGGCATAATAAAAAATCTATCTCCAATCATGGGAGAGGTTATGTCGGACGGGATGGAAAGTCAAACAAAAAAATCCCCCGGGCGGGGGATTTGGAATTTGTGCAAAAGCAGACTATGCGCCCTGCTTGGCGTTAAAGCGCGGGTTCTTCTTGTCGCGGGCGTAAACGCGCTTGCCGCGGCGGATAAGCTGAACGTCCTTGGAGCGTTTTTTTGCAGATTTCAAAGAGCTTTTCGTTTTCATAATAAAACCTTTTGTTTCTTAACTTCGCGGGATATTACATGGGCGGAGGCCAAAAGTCAAGCGTTTGTTGATAATAAAAGCGCCCTGCTCGGCGTGGACTTGATTGCTCTATAGGCAATTTTGCCCTTTACTTTGGTAAAATAGGCGTTATAATTCGGCCCGTCGGAGCGTAGCGCAGCCTGGTAGCGTACCACGTTCGGGACGTGGGGGTCGGAGGTTCGAATCCTCTCGCTCCGACCATTTCAAAGTTCAAGCCCCGTCGTGCGCGGGGTTTTATTTTACTTATTTATATTGTTGACAAACGTTATATTACCGTCTAATATCTCGGAATGAAAAGTGCCGGAACATACAAACAGCTGCCCATGGCCTCGAAGATCATCGCGCGCAGGCAGATGAAAATTCTCTATGAAATTCGAAAAATGTCCATGGAGAAAATCGCCATAATATACGGCCTGCATCAAAAAGGAGTGGAAGATATACTTCTTAGGCAAGATACAAAAATAAGGACGCTTAGCGAAGCGAAATGCACCGACCTTACACAAGCGGAAATCGACGCAAGGAACAAGGAAATCGGAGAAGACTATGAAATCCAAAAAATGTCCATAAGTAAAATCGCGAAAAAGTTTAAGCTAAACACGTCAAGCGTCCATCATATACTTACCTCGATACTTAAAATCAAATTGAGGACGAAAAGCGAGGCGGGCAATCTTTTCAATGAAAAAATCGCTCAAAGCCCCGATATGATCAAACAGAATGCCCTTATACGCGAGCTTTACGACGTGCATAAACTCTCGGCGATACAAATTTCCGACATGCTCGGCATATCCGAAACAAGCATATACAAAACCGTTAAACGCGGCGGCATTATAAGGAGGAGCCTTGTCGAAGCGAGCGCATCTGCACGCGCACGAAAACCCATTGAAAACCACAGCGCGAAGTGGGCAAGAGTTTCCAACATGATTAAGCTTTCGATGGTGGATACGGTGAATCTTGTCAAGGACTTCGCTAAATCGCATGGGGGGGGGTAGAAGATGAAGGGATACATAGACTATAAAAAGCTAGACTTGAGAGCAAGAGATACGTTTGATAAGCAGGTCGTGGCATCATATAAAAGCGGATTGACCTCAAAGCAGGTAGGAGAGAAATACAGCATTCCCACATCACGCGCGTTGGACATCTTAAGAAGGCGAGCCCCAAGGATAATTCGCTCGAAGGCCGAAATTCAAAGCGGTCTTACGCGAGCGCAGGTCGAGAAAAGAAACAAGCTGATCGTGAACGATTATGTAGTGCGAAAAAAACCCACCGGATGGATAGCTAAAAAGCGCAACCTGTCCGCCTGGGGCGTTTGCCTTATCCTTAAGAAATACAATGTAAAAATGAGGAAAGATTTCGAAACGAAAAACAAGATAGAACAATTCCAAAAAGAATACTACGCCGGATCGTCGACAATAGAAATCGCAAAGAAACACGGAGTATCAATCTCATGGGTTGGACTGGCCCTTAGAGAAATCAACACCAAGATGAGAGCGAAATCCGAAGCGCTAACCGGAATACCGCTTGAGGAATTAGAAAAGCTTGGAAAAGATATAACAACAGACCATGAGGTAGGGGGAAAATCCGTATACGCCATAAGTGAAAAATACAAATTAACCAAAACTATGACCAGAAATATCCTTATACGGAACGGAGTAGAAATCAGACCCACCGAATATGCTAAAGTCCTTACCCGTTTCGACAGGAAACACGAGGGCGCAGCGGCAATAGCAATAACCGTATCCAAGGATATCGGATTGGAGATCGATCGCGTGGAAGACCTTGTAAAACATATCGCAGCGGAAAAACTCGCTAAGCCAATTTTCAAAAAGCAAAGATAAAAAATGAACAAATTCGAGCGCGCACTACGCAATGAAAATATATACAAGGCATATTGGGAAGACCTGCTTAACACGGAACAGGTCGCGATCATGTTCGCGCTTAGCGCTCCCGGCCTTTATAACATACTTAAGAAAAACGGCAAAAGAAAAATAAGGACCTACACCGAGGCGCAGGCGCTTGCCAAAATAGACTTGAAGATCGCAAAGAGGGAAGGCGCGCTTGCCGCGGAGGAAATCGCCGGAATGCTCGCCCTGCCCGCCGCCGACATGAACAAACTTCTGAAACTCATTGCGATGAATCAGATCAATAGTATAAAATCCGAAACCGAGAATTTTCAAGCCGCGAGGAACCGGGAAATCAAGTGTAAATTCCTTGATAAAAAAATAACGGCCAGGCAGCTTGCGAAAGATTATAAAATGGCGCTGGCGGCGATATATCAAATACTGCATGACACCGGCGCGACGCAAAACAAAACGAAGATGACGGGCCAGAAGAAGCGCAAGAGGGATATCGAGATCCATGACCTTCACGCCAAAGGTATGAAACGCCGCGAAATCGTCGAGAAGTTCGGCCTTACAAAAGACGCAGTGTCCAAAATCGTAAAACGCGTAAAAGAAGAAAAGCTGAAAGACTAATCGATCCTATGCTATCGGAGCAAGCCACCAACGCCGGCAGGCAAGCGAGCCCAGGCCAGCCGTCAAACCAACAAGCGCACTTGTAAGCGTAGTTGTGTTTGCGCGCTGCGCCGTGGTATGGGCGAAGCTTACGCCTGCGGCGGGCTTTATGTCAATGGTTGCGTTGGGTGGATTGTCCGCTACGCGTTCACTTCGTTCCCGGGTCATCAGCCTTCGCACAAGGCTTCGGCCGACAGGAGCCCGGAATGACAAGGGGTGCGTGGGAATGACGGGGGCTAAATCAATCGATCCTATGCAGTTTCAACCCCTCGCGGGAGAGGTAGCGCTTGGCGGCCTCGACATCGCCTTCGTAATGAGCTTTGACCAGCCGCCAGAATTTATACGAGTGGTTCATCTCGACACGATGCGCGACCTCGTGCGCTACTATATACTCCATGATGTGCGGAGGCGCGAACGCAAGCCGCCACGAAAACGCGATGTTGCCATTGCTGGCGCACGAGCCCCAGCGAGAGCTTACCTCTTTCACACTAATATTCCCGATTTCGACGTCCAGCTTTTTCGCATACGCGCGCGCGATGGATTTAATGCGGGCGAGCGTTTCGGCTTTGATAAAATCCTTTACCCGGCGATTTAAGAATTGCGCGTCGCCGGAGACGAACAACTTATCTTCCTCGAGCCAGACGCCGCGACGGGCGCGCGCGGTGTGCATGATCGTATACTCGCGGCCGAAAAGCGGGATCGTGGCGCCGTCGGCTATTTTTATGCTTGCTTCGTTGGCGGCGAACGTGCGCTCGAGCCAAGCGCGTTTTTGCGCCACAAAATCCTCGGCCAGTTTTTGCGGCACGTAAAACGGAAAGCTTACCGTTATCGTGCGCGCAGCAAGGTTCGGGTGAATGCTTATCGATTTGGAGCCGACCTTGCGGCGATATGTGATAGGTATGGCTAGCTTAGCGCCATCGGATTTGGCTATCGTCATGAGGTTCCTGTTTCTAAATATACCAAACATACTCCGCTCCGGAGCAAACCCGCAACGCCGGCATGGGCGGAAGCGTCGGTATGACGCGCGCCCTGCGTGGGGCGGCGGAGCGCGCGTTTGCGCTCGCAGGCTCGCTTATAAATCAAGTATACGTCATCTGGATTGCTGGTCAAGCCCGGAATGACAATTAAATATTCCTCGCCGCATTTTGCGCCAGCGCATCGGCGCGTTCGTTTTCCGCATGCCCCGCGTGGCCCTTGACCCAATGCCAGGAAACCTTGCGGGTGCTTGCCAAAGCGTCTAGGCGTTCCCAGTATTCGCGATTCGCGACCGGATCCTTGGCCGCGTTTTTCCAGCCGCGGCGTTTCCAGCCCGCCAACCATTCCGTGATACCCTTGACCACATATTGCGAATCGGTGTAAAGCTCGGCGCTCGAACCTTCGGGAATCGCGCGCAAGCCCTCGATCGCGCCCATAAGCTCCATGATGTTATTAGTGGTATCGGGCATGCCGCCCGAAAGCTCGGACTCGTAGCCCTTAGCATTTCGGACAATCGCAGCCCAGCCGCCGGGCCCGGGGTTTTTAAGGCACGAGCCGTCGGTGAAAATCCTATAATCAGCCATGATGCGCGACTAGCGTCGACCATACCAGCCGGTGAAAAGGCCAAGGCCCGCCAAGCCGATGCAGATCTTTAGCCCGCGAATAACGTTCGCATTCGGAATAAGGCTGAAGAGATCATAGCGGAAAAGCTCCACAATACCATAGTTAAGGGCGCCGAAAATCACAAGCGGGAGGCAAAACCAGTCAAGAAAACTTCTCATTTTTATATCCTTTCGTCTGTTTGACCGTTTCATTATACTCCTGTTTAGAAACGAATGCAACGATTTTAGAGTTGACAAAAATGCTGAAACAAGTAAAACTGTCCACTAAACCATAAAAGGAAAAGCATGATGAACTGCGGCTATAACGAAAATTGCGAAGAATGCGGAGAATGCGACGGCAAGCCGGTGGAAAGAATAAGACAGCTGACGGACGCAGTAATAGAACAAAAATTCGCCGACTTTGGAATGGCGGATAAAAAAGACGTCCGCGTATCCGAAAAAGATCTACAAGTTTTCGCCGTCCTGTTCTTTGGAATCGCGCACAGGGCTTGCGTCGCGAAAAAGTCGCCCAAAGTCTGTCCACGCGCCGGCAACGACTGTTCGTCCGAGCAATGCAGCGCTCAAACCGCAAAGTTGATGGCTGATTCATACCAGCACGTATTGCACATGGCGAAAATGGGCGAGAACGTATACAGTGAAAGCATGGGCGCATGGGACGAGCACATAAGAGATGCGATCCAGTCATTCCTAAAATCAACGAACAGCAAGAAAAATGACATTGCGAAAAGGTATCGGCTTATCAAACAAAGTTTTGAAAAGGGAGGCCTTACCGAAATGGATATGGAAAAAGCGATGATAAGCCTTAAAATCGCCCTTTCGATGGGCAAGATAGTCAATGCGCTGGCCCAAAGGGTCGCCAGGCGTTCGTAAAAGACTATTTTCCCATACCGCACTACCCGCTTGCATATTTTTTGATTTCATAATATAATGTTCCGCAGAGTATGATTTATCAGTAAGGATTCCCTTTTTTGTTAGGTTGTATTTCTAAAACTAAACATAAAAAAGGATATAATATGCCAAAAGGAACAGTAAAGTGGTTTAACGAAAAAAAAGGCTATGGCTTCATCGCTCCTGATGACGGTGGAAAGGACGCGTTCGTCCACATCACCGCGGTCCAGGCCTCGGGCTTCAACATTACCGAAGGAAGCAAAGTCGAGTATGATACCGTCGAAAAGAACGGCAAAATCTCGGCCGAGAACCTTAGGAAGGCCTAACCGCTTGACTTTAAGTTGGCAGCCCCGGTTTAGGCCGGGGTTGTTTTTTATTTGATTACCCCGGTCGAGCCGGGGATTTTCTTTGTGAATATTGCGTTTTACCATATTAATATGCTAATACGCTATCGTGATAGCGTGATAGCATGATATCATGATAGCGTGATGAAATTTGAAGGGCTCGGTATAACGCCCCTTCCCCCCTCCTTACCCCTTCGCCAATCTCCATTCTTCGCTAAAGTTTCGAAGGACAGGGGGGCTTCGGGAGGAATGACGCAAGCCGGGTAATGACAATAGAAAAAATTCCCTGCGAGCGTTCATGCGACCCGTCTTCGCCCTTATGGGCGCGCACGCACAGGAGCTCGCCTCAACAAGGCCACATGAGTGGCGTCCCGCCTTGCTCGAGCTTCAGCCACTTCTATACTTTTAGCTCTCCAGCGAGCTTGCGAGCTGCGCGCACCACGCCGCCCCCACGCTGTGCGTGCGCGCCCTTCGGACACGCCGCCCTGCTCGGCGTGGTTTGCTGATGCGAGATGGGAGTTATTGCGATGGCGAGGCTTCGTTTGAGGCAAGATTCTATATGAAGATTAAAAAAAGGGGAGGCTGACGCGGCATAGCCGCTTAGCTACAAATCCCCCTACGATGGAACCTCGCTCTCGTTGCCTCGAGCCGTCCACCGGAGGGGGATTTGGGTTATATACTTCACTGGATTACCCCGGTCGAGCCGGGGTTGTTTTTTTATTTGTCATTCTGGATAACGTATATTGAAACTGCGCGCCGCCAGGCGGCCAATGCACGCCGCCATCTAGCGTTGGCACTCGCAAGCTCATGCCCGCCCGGACGTGCTTGGTCCGCCGGAAATAATTAGTTTGTCTTGCCCATTCTCTCGCGATATATTTTTTCCGCGAGGTTGAAGGTGGACTTTTCCTCTGAGGTATTCGGGGAGCAGAAGAACCTTCCGGCAGTGTCAGTTCTTATGACATACACGGCGTCGGAATCGTTGAAGTCTTTGCCTATGAATTCGGTCAGGATCTTGTATTTTTCCACGCAACGATTGCTTGCAACAATCATCTTGGCCAGCTCTGGACGCTCTGCTATATCAAGGACGTTCATTGCTTTCAAGAGCCTTAGGATTCCGGCGTCTTCAATTTTCAACGTGCGCATCGCGTCTTGCGCCGAAAGCTGGTTAAGCACGGTATAGCCCTGGATTTTCGGATTTATGACGGTAAGGTATCCGCCCTTCTCTTGTCTGAACAGAACGTGGGGCTTGAATTCGTAAAACTTATTAAGGTCGTTTTCGCCTAATTCGACATTTATCTTGTGTTTATATTCGAGCTTCTTCGCATCTTCAACCGAAAGCGCATTGCGACCGGGATACGGTTCGGATAAGGGGCCAAGCTTGTTTTCGTTATTGACAAGAATATTCATGTTGCACGGATTGCACGAGGTTTTCGCGCCGCAGTCCATGCACTTCTCGGGCGTATTGAACACAGTCTTCCAACCGACCATCTTGTCAAGCGCGCCCTTGGGATCGTCAATTATGTTGCCGCCGTATTTGGGGTTGTGCGGATACTGTATGCAAGGGCTGATATTGCCGTCGACATTCACGACCATGAACTGCCGGCCGCTTGGGCAAGACCTGAATTCAAACTTGCGCAGCACCTCGAAATCCACGATTCCGGCGGCAAGGCACGGAGGAACCGGGAGCGTCGCGGTGGCGTTTATGTCGGGATAAGTCTTGTTCAACTTTTCAAGCGCGAGGAAGTATTCGGCGTAATCCTTCTCCGTCATAGTAAGAGGAACATGCTGCTCGATCCCGGGAGTGGGAATGAATATGGAATAGGCCTGTTTCTTGATACCCATATTGTATAGCATGCTGCCGGTTTCGAACATCGTTCCGACGTTGACGTGCGAGGCGACGAAGTTTGGCACGACGTGGATTTTATTGGCAAGCAGGTGCCCTATTCCGGAGATCGTCCTTTCGAAAGCGTTCTTTACCAAAACGGTTTTCGCGTGCGTCTTCTCGTCCGGGCCGTGGATCGACGTAAGGGCGGAATCGAGCCCGGCTTTGGCCAACCTTGCCGCAATAGGGGCGTCTATGACCGTCGAGTTCGTGTTAATGCTTGCATAGCAGCCCCTGGCCTTGATCCTTTTTATCATATTCACAACCAGGTCGGGATAGAGCAATGGCTCGCCGCCCGTGATCGTAAAGAACTTCGAGCCGTTCTTTATGCAGGTGTCAAGAAGCTTCTCGATAAGCGCGATCTTTTCATCAGTCATTTCGAGGCAGTTAAATTCGCACAGAAGCTCCTCGAACTGCTTGTCTTCGGCGCGAGGAGAGTTATAGCACATCGGGCAGCGAAGCGTGCAGTCGTATGTGATCTCTATCTGGACTTCCAACGGAAACCAACCGGGGATCGGCGCCATTTTGTTCATGATGTAATCAAAGTCTTTTTGTGTATGCTTGTTCATGTCTGTTCCTTTTATTTATATAGACAAAATACCCCCCCCCAGCTCGTTTTGTCAAGTGTTATTTTCGTTCGTCGCACGGGGCGGGCGCAGAGTTGTTTTTTGCCTTGAATAATTACCGGATTTGTATATAATCCCACACGTCGGGGCGTAGCGCAGCCTGGTAGCGTGTCTGCTTTGGGAGCAGAGGGTCGCATGTTCGAATCATGTCGCCCCGACCATTTGATTTTTGATGCCCATCGGGGCATGAAAATCCTCTTGCTAAGGACATCAAAATAATAAATCTTGACTATGATATACCACTGGCTTATATATTGGGCGAAATGAAAAAATGAGAGTTATAGATAAAATGAAAAATCTTGAAAACATCGAGCTTGTCGTATTGGCTGCAGGCCTTTCCAGCCGTAATTTTCCGCACTCAAAAGGCCCGCACAAGTGCCTTCTTCCGTTCGGATCGGAAAAGATAATCGACAGAATCGTGCGCGAGCCCGTCGAAGCCGGAATAAAGCACATAACCTTTGTCGTATCAAGCGAAGTCAGCAAGGGATTTTTCGAGGCATGCTTTGCAAGAATGCCGGACATCGAGGCCAAGTTCGCAGAAAAAGGCGACCATGTGGCGGTAGAGCTTTTGAAAAGGACATACATACCTGACGACGTATCGGTGAAATATGTAATCGCCGAGCCAAAGGGGCTTGCCTATGCTATCGGGCTTGCCGCCGGAAAGGCAGAGGGACGCCACGTCGCTGTATGCTATCCCGACGACATGATTCTTCCAAGAACCCCTGGAACAAAGCCGTTCATATATAAATTCCTCGAGCACTACGCCACCGTAATGGGAGGCAAAGGAAACCTTGCCGCCACACGCCTTATCGACGACCCGAAACGCTGGGGTGTGGTCGAGGACGGTTATGTGCGCGAAAAACAGCCCCTTGCCACTTCGCGACAGGCATCTTGCGCCTATATAATATTCGACGACAGGATTGCGACCGGCCTTAATCAAGTAGCGCTTCGCACCGATATCGAGGGCACGCCGGAATACAACCAATACAAGCACCAAGGCAAAGAAATCCACTATTCCGACTATTTCAACGAAACCGCGGCAAGGGATCCGTCCATGGCCATGCAGATATTCGAAATCGGCTCCGAATACCGCTATCTCGACTGTGGCACAAGGAACGGATACGAAGAGGCGCTTGTCTTCGCCCTTCTTAAAGAAAGCGTGTCCGCAGAGGCCAACCGCGGAATCGCCATGCAAGTGATGGAGGAGATCGCCACGAACAACTCCAACCGCTTTCCGGCCGAAGAGCTTAAAAACAATATACGCGGATAGGTTTCGCCCTACCCCTTGACGCTTCACCACGATTCAAGTATAATTGTTTTACAATCGTTTGGGAGAGATTATGCAAACAAAGACCATTACCGTTATAGGATCGGGCCGCTGGGGCACATTTTTGGCATGGTATGCCGCGACGTATTCCAAGGTTTCAAAGGTCGTGCTTTGCGACCTGCCAAACTCGCCCAATTATCTCGAGCTTGTCAAAACGCGCAAAAACAAATTCCTTACTATCCCGAAAAAAATCGAGTTGACCGACGATTTGAAGGCCGCGATGGGAGCGTCCGATCTTGTAATCGTGTCGGTAAGCGCCCAGCATCTGCGCGCGTTCGCCAAATCCGCCGCACCGTTCGCTAAGGGAAAAACCTTTTTGCTTGCGATCAAGGGACTTGAGCTTAAAACCGGAAAAATGTCGGTCGAAATAATGAAAGAGGAGATAAAGGCGCCGTTCGACGTCGCAGTCCTTGCCGGCCCCGGACATGTCCAGGATTACGTTTCCGGCATTCCATCTTGCGCGGTCATCGATTCCGCAAAGTCCGCAGTGTCCAAGAGAATCATAGCTTTGCTTAACTCGACACTTATACGATTCTATCAAGGTCAAGACATCAAAGGGACGCAGGTCGGGGCTGCGCTTAAGAACGTGATCGGTATCGCGGCCGGAATACTCGACGGCCTTGGCTGGCAGGGACTAAAGGGAGCGTTGATGGCACGTGCGTGCCGCGAGGTCGGGCGCATAATAAAAGCAACCGGCGGCAAATTCGAATCTGCATACGGACTTGCCCATTTGGGCGACTACGAGGCGACGCTGTTCTCTCCTCATTCGCACAACCGACAATTCGGCGAAAAGTTCGCACAGGGCGAAAAGCTTGAAGAAGGCAAGTTGGCCGAGGGCTATTACACTGTGAAAGCCGCATACGACATCGCAAAGAAACACAAGGTTTATGCCCCGATAATCGATGCGCTTTACAACGCGCTTTACAAGGGCAAGGACATTCGCAAGGGTATAGCCGACCTTATGTCCCGGGATTTGAAAAAAGAGTTCGAGTAAGACCGATTGTCATTCCGGGCTATTGTCGGCCGAAGCCCCCTGTCCTTCGAAGCTTTAGCGAAGAATGGAGATTGACGAAGGCTGATGACCCGGGAACGAAGTGAACGCGTAGCGGACAATCCCCCTCGAGCCCAAGGCGCTTCCGCCCTGCCTTGCCTCGCCGGAACTAAACCTTAGTTCCGACACTGAATCAGCGTTATGTTTAAGGTTGGATTCCGGGTCAAGCCCGGAATGACAGGGTGAAGGCGGGTCGGCGTGGTTTGCT
>WQWV01000016.1 GCA_009785175.1 Alphaproteobacteria bacterium | reverse complement strand
GTCGACGTTGACAAGCTTGTGCGCGACGGATACCGAGCGCGCGGCCTCAAGCATGGAATCTTCGGCGATGAATTGATATGAGAATCTTGTGTCGCGGGCAAGAAGGCGGCGTTCGAAAATCCGCGTCGCGGCCATCATGTCGTCGCCGATCCTCGCATGGTTGCCGGATAGGGGCATCACAAGGCCGACTTTGATTACCGGCCTGTCGCCAATATCTTCGCGCCGCCCGCCGAAAAATATCGCAACAATAAGAAGCGCGACCCCGGCTACACCGATCCAAAATTTTTTCTTCATTCTTTCACCGTTATAGGCATTCCGCCGCGGATTTCCTTGTATACGGTCGCGACGACCGGATTTCCCGTGCTATCCACGCGCAGTTTTCCGACCGGAGTTTCAAGCCCGTCGGATAGCGCCCCGAACTTCGCCGCCACCTGACGCGCAGTTGGTTTACCCTCGTCGGCATAAGTATTCTCCCACGCGTTCGCGACAAGCATAAGCATGGTGTATACATACTCTCCGTAATAGGTATCGGTGCGCCCGGCGTCGCGGGTAAGACGGATTGCGAATTCCTGCTCGGCGGACGCGTCGTCGACCATGAACATTCCCTCGACCAACGACTTGTCGGTCAACATTCCAAGCGATTGGAACCCGGTGATTGGAATGCTAAGCCCGGCGTTTGCAAGCGCTCGCACGAACATATCTGCCTCGGGATTCAAAAGCTGCATGACTATCATGTCTGGGCGGTTGCGGGCTATGCGTTGCGCGATGATGGCGAAGTCCCGCTCGCCCGGATTTACCGTGAAGTGGTCGAGTATTTCCATACCCGGGCTTGCCTCCAACACCGGCTTTATCTCGGCAAGCATTGCGACGGACGCGGCGCGGTTGGTGCCGATGAAGGTTATACGCCGAACTCCTCGGCGCGACATACGGGCATAAAGCATTTCACCCGCCCGCACCAAATCCGGCGCGATACGAAAACTATAGCGCCCGTCTGCCGCACGCGGGTCTGCGGCGTATGCAAGTTGGATAAATCCTCGCCTCTCCGCCTCGGGCATGACGACAAGCGCCACGCCGGAAACATAATTGATAAGCGCGTCGATTTTGTTGATGCTTGAAAGCTTGCGAACGACGGTGATGGTGTTCTTGTCGGCGTTGAACCCTACGTCCTCGAATATAACTTCGTATCTATATTTTGCGTTCGGAAAATTGCGCGCGAAGTCCGCTTGGAAAAGCGCTTCGGCACGTTTCGCGTATTCTCCAAAGATTGCCCCGTCGCCGGACATCGGGAAAAGCGCGCCGATTCGAACGACGTTATCGTCGACCTCTCGCCGCCCGGAAAAAGTCAAAGCAAGCCCCGCCACCGCAACGGCGACCCCGGCTACACCGATCCAAAATTTCCGTTTACGTTCCATGTTATTTCTTTATTACCGCTTTGCCATTTTTGATTACGCGAAGCACGGCCGAAGTGTCAAGCACTCCGCTTGGACGCGAGGTTATGCGCCCGACCGCGGTTTCCATTCCGTCCGCCGTCTTAAGCATCATCGCCGCCACCTCTGCGTTGTTTATTTCTGGCTTCGCATACGCTTCGAACGCAGACGTCAAAACCTCGAGCATACTGTAAACGAACTGCGCGTATATAGGTGAACGCCCACCGAACCTAAGCGTGTATTCGCGCGCGAATTCGTCCGTCGCCGGCGCGTTGTCCGAGAAGACGAGGCCCTCGGCAAGCTCCTTGTGCTTGATGGACGCGGGTATTTCGATCCCGACCATGGGGATTGCCATTCTCGCTTGGCGATACTGGCGCAGGAACACATCGACCTCGGGAACGAAGAGTAGGTTCATGATCACGTCCGGCCTCTCCGCGCGGATTTTTTGTATTATGGTCCTGAAGTCGGTGTCGCCAGTGTTCACCCTGTGCGGCTCGGCCATACGGAGTCCAGGACGTTTTGCGACCGCTTCGCTAAGCCCGCGCAAATACACTTCACCCACCGCGATGTTGGTCATGACGACGCTGATGTTTTTGGCGCCCACCGATTCGATATGGTCAAGGATCAGTTCGACAAGCTGCGCCGGCGAAGTCGTAAGCGTAAAGTTGAAATCGCCGATCGCCACCGCCGGATCGGTCGAGGCGGACATGTGTATGACGCGGCTCCTCTCGGCGATGGGGCTGACCGCCAATCCGTGGCCGGAACTGAATGATAGGACGGCGTTCACCTTGTCGCTTGAAATCATTTTGTTTACGACCGATACGGTGTCTGCGACGCGGCTGCGGTTGTCCTCGATTATTATTTCATAGCGGTAATAGGCGCTTTCCGCGTCGAAGTTTTCCATGAACAGCTCCGCTGCGTTCTTGGTTTCCTCTCCGACGAACGCCATGTTGCCGGTCATCTGAGCGCTAAGGCCTATGCGGACAACGGGCTTTCCGCCTTCGACTTTACCGGGCGAAGAAAACGCCAGCGACAATACCGCGACCACCGCAACCGCCGCGCCCAAAATCCAAAATTTCCTATTCATTTTTTTCATAACTTACTCCTCTATTAATACAGCGACTCCTTCGCGGACTACACGAAGCGAAGGTTTGGTTTGCGCGACACCCGCCGCGTTGAAATGAAATTCTCCGATCGAGGAATCGAAGGTCATTCCGACAATGGCGTCCGCGACCGCTCCTGTGTCGGGCCCGGCATATTCGAATCCCGAAACGACTATGTCAAGCGCTGCGTATTGAAGTTCGGTCAACCAAGGGGCGTTGCGTCCGGTTTCAATCCGCATTTCCTCGTTGAACCACTCAAGCGGCGCGACAAGATCCACATAATACATTCCCTCGATAAGCGATTTGTCCTCCATATAGCTGAATGTATCCATGGCGGTAAGCAAAACGGTTTTGTTCTGCTCGCGGAATTGGCGTATGAAAATCTGAAGCTCCGGCGTGTGAAGTTGGACTACGACTATGTCGGGCTTGGCTGCAAGCATTCGCATGATTATTATCCTGAAATCCCTATCGCCCATGTTGGTCATAACGTTTGCGACGGTTTCTATTCCGACCTTGCCGGCTTCGCGCACCAACGCATCGCGCTGGGCGATATACCCGCCCTGGTTCATCGAAACTATCCCAATCCTTTTGACTTTGTTTTTCACGAATTGGCGGACAAGTTTTTGGGCCTCAAGGTCCGCGGGCGTGGCAAGAGTGAAATTGAATCTTCCCCTGGCCGCATTGTCATCTGTTGCGATCGCGACATGCACGACCTCGGCGCGCTCGGCAATCGGATTGATAGCAAGGCCGATGGCGGATTCTCCCGAGATTATGGCCTGCACCCGATCGACGCTTATAAGCTTGTTGGCCGCGGACACCGCACGCGCGGCCTCAAGCATCGAGTCTTCGGGAATGAATTTGTAATTGAAACGCGTGTCGCGCTCAAGAAGGCGGCGTTCGAAAACGCGCACGGCGGCCAACATATCGGAACCAAGCTGGGCGTATTGACCGGACAAAGGGATTATAAGGCCGACCTTGATCACCGGCTTGTCGTATACGGCGGCGCGTTTTCCAAACGCGAAACTCAAAGCTACTATAATTGCGACAGCCGCGCCCAGGATCCAAAGTTTTTTATTTTTCTTCATAGTTCACTCCTTAGCAACGGGCTTGCCGTTTTTGATTACGTGCCACACCGGCGGCACAGTGAAGAAACCTCTACCGGATTGCGTCGCCTTGCCAAGCGCCGGGCCGTCGAATTTTTTAAGCTGCCTAAGATATCCCGCGGCACTCTTGCCCCCGGCATTCTCGAACGCAGCGACCAAAAGCGCCGCTCCGTCATAGATGTATCCGGTGCAAAGGTCGTGCGCCTTGCCGTGCGTGCGGGCGAATACGCGGTCGTAAAGGTCGGAGCGCATACCGGCTATGCCTGCGAACTGTGCGCCCTCAAGCACGCTGAAATCCGCGATCGCGCTAAAAAAGTGGGTTGAATAAAGCGGCACATAGCCCATGCCGCCCTCGCGCAGCTGGCGTATGAAGATGTCAAGCGTCGGAGAGTATAGTATGATGACAAGCGCGTCCGGCCCTTGGTTTCTGATCTGTCGGACAATCGCCCTGAAATCCCTCTCGTCCTGGTTCACTATGTATTGCTTGTATTGTCCTTCATAGAATTCCTCGAAAATCGCCTCGACAGTTTTGATTGCCGACGACTCGTTCATGCCGACGATCGCTATATTTTTATATTTGTGCTTGATTTTTGATGCAAGCAGTTTCGCCTCGTCCTCGGGCGTGGTCGTGATCATGAAGCTTAGGTCGCCGTCCGCGATTCCTATTTCGGATACGCATACGCCCATGTTGACGATCCCGGCGCCCGAGGCAAGCGGAGCCGTGATCCGCCCGACTATCGAACCGAAGTAAATCACTGCGTCGACGCGGTCGGCGCGAAGCAGTTTGTTTGCGGCCGCAAGGATATTGCGACTGTTCCACGCATTGTCCTCGAGTATGAATTCATACCGGTTTTTAAGGTCGGAGCGCTTGGCAAGGTCCTCCTGGAATACGGCGATTACGGCCCTCATGCCGTCGCTTGCGAACACAAACTGGCCGGAAAGGGGAAGCGATACGCCGATTTTCACTACGGGCTTGTCATGGGAAATTTCGCGACCATCGACAACCGCGATCGCAGCGATAACGGCAATCGCCACCACGGCAACGATTCCAACAAAAAAACCAGCTCTTTTCTTCATTTCATTCCTTCACGGTTATAGACTTTCCGCCCACTATTTTCTGAAGCGTCGGTTCGGGCAAAAGTATCGTTCCGTCGTCAAGCGCGCGCAACCGGCCAAAAGGCGATTCGGTTCCCCTCGCGGCAAGCGGCATGGATTTCGCGACAAGCGCAGGATTCGGCCGCCGCCCCTCCTCGCCCGCAAGTTCGAACGCGCCGACAAGCACCTGCAACATAGCATAAACGTATTCGCTGTAATAAGTTCCCTGCTTGCCTGTGATTGCATTCACGCGCTCGGAGAATTCGTGGTCGGGTTTCGCGTCGTCGTATCCCCACATTCCCTCGGTTATTTTCTTATCCGCGATCGCGCCGATTGATTGATATCCCGTGATGGTAATGCCTAGATTCGCCCGCCGCGCCTGTGTTATGAAAATATCGGATATAGGGGAAAGCGCTTGCAACACGATGGAGTCCGCTCCCTCGGATTTTATGCGTTGCAACAATATACCGAAGTTCCGTTCGTCCGGGTTCACTGTGTGCGGCGAACCGGCAAGACGCAATACGTCCTGCTTGCCAAGCTCCTCTATGAATATCGGCACGAAAGCCTGCGACCCTGCGTCGCCCGCCGCCACGACAGCGACCTTACGATGACCGTCGGCGACAAGTTTTGCGATAAGCTTTCTCATCGCGACATTCCAATCCGACACCATGCGGAAATTGTATTCGCCTACACCTGTGCGCGGGTCGGAAGTCCACGATACCTGAATGATTTTTTTCTCCTCGGCTATAGGGGATATGGCAAGCGCCGCGCCGGACAACACGGTGAAAGTCGCGTCCACGCGCCCTCCTCCCGAGGTAAGGCGTCGCATAGCGGTCGCTGCCATCGCCGGCGACATCTGTATGTCCTCGTATATTATCTCATAGTTGTATTTGGCATTGGGATTCGCCGCGCGCCAATCGGCAAGGAACATTTCGGACACGTCCCGCGCAACGGTTCCGAATACCGCCATATCGCCGGACAGAGGGAGCATTTGCACAATTCGGATTACCGGCTTTTCGCCCGCCGGAGCACGCCGCACGAATGCGAAAGCTATCGCCGCGATAACGACGACAATCCCAAGCGCCGCGAAAATCTTTTTATACGCCAAGATAGGCCTCCTGCACTCGCTTGTTTTTCAAAACGTCCTCGGGCACCCCGGCGGCAAGCTTCTGCCCGTGGTCAAGCACGATGACGTTGTCGGCAAGGCGTCGGATAAGCCCTATGTTATGCTCGATTATGACAAGCGTTTTTCCTGCGCGCTTCAACTCGCCCAATAACTCGGCTACTTGTTCTACCACCGCCGGAAATAATCCCGTGAAGGGTTCGTCGAGCAAATAAATATCCGCGTCCTGTATTATCGCGCGGCCAAGCTCCAAGAGTTTGCGCTGCCCGTATGAAAGATCTTCTGCGTTCGCGCCGCGATGCGCCTCGAGGTGAATTTTTTTCAACATCGCATCGACCCGCGCCCCGTATCCGGCGATGCCTATTTCGCCAAGGCCTGCTCGCGTCCCGACACTTGCGATGGCAAGCAGCAGATTGTCCTCGACCGACAGTTGGTTTACAAGCCGCCCGTCCTGAAAAGTGCGGGCGATTTTAAGGTCGCGGAGCATGTCCGGCTCGATCACCTCGAACGTCTTGCCCGAAATCGTAATACTTCCCTCGGTCGGCTCAAGCGTTCCGGTCAAAAGGTTCATAAGCGTCGTCTTCCCGCTTCCGTTGGGACCTATCAAACCCGTCGCCACGCCGCTTGGAAAATAAATCGACAAAGCGTCCGCCGCGCGCAGTCCGCCGAATGTTTTGGTAAGCCCCTTGGTTTCTATTGCGCGTGGAAGCGTCGACATTGATACACTCATTTCACTGGCTCCAATTTTCCGTTTTTCACTATTTGAAGTTGTATTGGGGATATAAGCTGGCCATTGGGCAAAATTTTATAACGCCCGACTATGCCATCGAATTCGCCCATACTAAAAATCGCGCTCGCGACTTCGCCGGACGAAGGGATTTTACCATTCGCGCCCGCCTCCTCGAACGCGGACATTATCACCGTCGCCGAGTCGTATACAAGATGCGAAAGCCCGACCGGCGCGCTCTCGGCCAAACCGATATGACGCTTGAATTCAAACGGAGCAAGCGGCGACCCGGCGTTATACATTCCCTCGAAAGCTGCAAGGTCGTTCGCCGACGACAACGTATCCGTAAACACGAAAGTCTGGGGCAGATTTTGCAATCTCACCTCTCGCGCCAAAAGGCTAAGCGCAGGTTCGAACGCATGCACCACCGCCGCGCCGCCGCCGTATGTTTTTATCCGCCGCGCAAGCAATGCGAAGTCCCGCTCGTCGGGATTATAGCGTTGCAAGTCATACGCTATTCCACGACGACGCAATGCTGGCTCAAGCAGGGCCAACATCTCGTCTGCCTGGCTTACGTTGGTGAAGACAAGCGAAGTTTTCCCAATCCCGCGCCCGTCCAAAAATTCGACGATTTTTTCCATCGTTTCGGATAACGGCGGCAGATTGGAAAAATTGTATTCGCCAACAAGAAGGTCGGACGCGTATCCATGCGCGAAATGCAAAATCCCTCGTTCCGCCGCAACGCGCGACACTATGCGCCCATCCGCCGAGAAATAGGATATAAGCGCGTTTACGCGATCCACGGTGGCAAGCTTGAACGCGGTGTTCTGCACCTTACCGGGCAACCCGGCATTGTCCTCGAATACCGCGCGATAGAAGAATATGTTGCCGGTCTTGGCGTTCATATCACGAACCGCCGCGGCCACAGCCTTCTTCACCGCCCCTCCGAACGGAGCCATGTTGCCGGACAGCTGAAGCGTAGCGCCGATCTTCACAACTGGCTTGCCGCCCGCCGTATCCTCGCGCGAAGCGAATAAAGCCATCACGGCAACGACAACCGCCGCAGCAACAATACCAACCCAAAGCTTCCTTTTTTTCAAACCTACTCCTTCAGCCTGATAAGCTTGCCGTTTTCGATTTTATATAACACCATTTTGGATAGGAATGCGCCACGCGGCGATATTGTCATGCGTCCCAATATGCCGTCGAACTCGCCGACCTTGTGTATTTCGGCGGATATTGCCGCGCCCGAGGGAACCACGCCGCCACTCGCCGCACCCGCGCGCTCGGTCGCATCCGCGAATATCTTGACCGCGTCATAAAAGTATGGAGCATACAAAGTCATTACCGTGCCATGCCCGAACCGCGCAAGGAATTTTTCGTCCCCGAATGGCGAGCTTAGGATATAGAATCCCTCAAGCACTTCTGTGTTGCCCGTATGCGAAATGGAATCAAGGCCGAGCATTGTCGCGCTCACGCCCTGCAGCCGCATTTCGCGTATGAAGATTTCTATTTCCGGCGAGCCGGCCGAAATCATGATTATGTCGGGATTCCACTCCTTGATGTTTCGCACAAGCATCTTGAAGTCGCGCTCGCCGCGGTTGATTGCGAACTCGCGTGTTTCACCCTTGATCCTTGCCCTCAAGTCGCCGACAAGTTCAAGTATGGTGCCCGATTGTTGCAACGCTAGGGCTACGCGCTTGGACCGCCGAGCATTTGCGAATTCGGACGCGCCGCGGGCGACCTCGGACGATTGATAGAAAAGCGTGAAGTTGTAAACGCCGTCAAGAATGTCGACGACCGGCGTGCCGTGCATGCCGATTATCCTATTCGCCGTTATGACCGGTTCCGCCGCACGCGCCGAAGCCGAGAAGAAAGTCATAAGCATGTTGACCCTATCGCCGAATACAAGCTTGTTCGCAAGCGGCACCGTCTGCCGCGCTTCCTGCCTGTTGTCCTCGAACACCGCGCGATAGAAGAATTTGTTATGGGGATTCTTGTTGACGTCGTCAATAGCGAATTCGATTCCCTTTCTTACGAACGATCCTGTGTGAGCCATATCGCCGGTAAGCGGGAGTATCGCGCCGATTCGAACGACGGGCTTGTCAGAAACTTCTTCGCGCCCGCCGGACATGGCAAGCACCAACGCGACGACGGCAGCGCCGATAACTCCGGCAAGCAATCTTTTGTTTTTCTTTTTCATGGTATCTCCTTTACATTCTGTATTTGCCCAAAAATCCCTTGGGCTTGAAAACCATCATTAATACAAGCGCCGAGCCGTATATGATCTGCTGCATCTGCGCCGCGATCGAAAACGGCAGGCCGATGAAACGCAATACCTCGGGCAACGATAGCAAGATAAGCGCGCCAAGCACGGCGCCTCGCGAACTCGCAAGCCCTCCAATGATTATGATCGTGAACAAAAATATTCCCTCTTTCACTTGGAATGTGGTAGGGTCGATGAAGGCGATGTATGAGGCAAAAAGTCCCCCCGCCACACCGGCCACCACCGCGCTAAGTCCGAACAAAATCGACTTGATCCGCCGCGTGGGATAGCCCATCACCTGCGCCAGCTGTTCGTCCTCGCGTATGGCTTTTGCCGCGCGCCCGAAAGACGAGCGGTCGATCCAGCGGTAAATCCCGAACACGATTCCAAGTATGAAAAGGCACAACATTAAAAAGCCAAGATTCGTATCTATGCTATATCCGAATATCGACGGCTTGGGAATGCCGAATATACCCAACGGCCCGCGCGTCAGCTCTTTCCAGTTCAAAAGCACCGAGAACACTATGATCGAAAATCCCATCGACACTACGGCATAGTAATCGGACTTCCATCGCGACAGGATCCGCCCGACGATACCTGCCGCCACTATATTGATTACCGCGCCAAGACCAAGGGATACGAAGAAGTTGAGCCCCAACTCGGTCATTCCGATCGCGGTCGCGTATGCGCCGATGCCATAGAACGCCGCCTGCGCCAGCGACAATAATCCCGCCATTCCCACGACCATGTTAAGCGACAGCGCCAGCACGCCGTAAATCGAAAATAATATTCCAAGGTTTAATAGGTATTCCATTACTCGATCACCACTACCTTTCCGTCCACGACCTTTTTAATCGCCGCTTCTGATTCGATTAGATTGTTCGGAAGCACCTTTATCGCGCCCACCGCGCCGACATAGCCGGTCAAACCGCGGATCGCTTCCACCACCTCGTCGGAATCCGCTATGCGTCCGTGCGTGCGCCAGAAGTCGCCGAAGACTCGCGCGAATATCATCGTCGCGTCGTATGCGTATGCGACGCCGTAGGTGTTGTCCGTCTTGAATTTCGATTTATAGGCGGTGATCAAAGCGGCGTCGCCCTCGGCCGCATCGACGAAAACCATGCCCTCGAATATGGATTTGTTTTCCACAAAGTTGGGCACTTCGATCGAGGTGATAGGAGTCGTGATCCTCTTCTCGCCGATCACCCGCATAAGCAAGTCCGCGGTCGGCGATACGGTTAGGATCATCAGCATATCCGGCTTCTCCAACATAGCCTTGTCGACGATGGGGCCGAAGTTGCGCTCGGTGCCTACGAACGAAATTGTGGTGATGTCTATTTCTCCCTTCGCGGCTTCAAGAAGTCCTTCGTGTATGGCGATCGCGCCGGGGTGTTGAAGCACGAACGACACCATGCGGCGCACGTTGTTTTCACGCAAGAGCTGCATGGATTTTTTCGCCTGCGCTGCCGGCAACGACCAATGAAGGAATCCGTATTTTCCGGACGTAGCAGTTTCCAATACCGAAGAGTTCACGGCTATCAAAGGCGTCCCGCTGCGGTTCGCGATGGTAGCGGCCGACCCGTCGGAAATCGCCGAGCATGTGATAAGCGCATTCACGCGGTCGACCGACACCAATTTATTGGCGGCCATGGCTGCACGCGCGGGCATATACCCGTCGTCCTCGACGATCAGCTTGAATTGCACGGGCGAGTTTTCAATTCGCGAAAGCGCGAACTCTATCGCCTGCCTGCAATTCGTGCCCATGGTCGACATGTCCCCGCTCATGGGACCGATGACACCGATTTTTACAATTGGTTTGTCAGAGGACACTTCTCTTACCCCTCCCCACAGCAACGCCGCAACGGCCACTATCGCAATCGTCGCCGCGCCGATGACAAATTTCTTGTTCTTCTTTTTCATGTATTACTCCTTCACCGTTATAAGTCTTCCGTTTTCGAATTTATAAACTACCACCTGGGATTGAAAAGCTCCACGCGGCGATATTTTCACATGCCCAAGCGCTCCTTCGAACGAGCCTAGCTTGTGAATTTCGGCGCTCACCGCCTCGGCCTCCACGCTTCCTGCACGCTCCACGGCATCGGCATACACCATAACGGCGTCATAAAAATACGGAGAATATAGCGTCGCCTGCGACCCGAACCGCTCGAAAAATTCCTCGTTGCCAAGCGATTGGCTTACGATATAGAATCCCTCAAGGAAGGGCTGCATACCGACTCCGTTTATCAAATCGAACCCGACCTTTGTGCCCTCGATTCCTTGTAATCTCATCTCGCGGATAAACAATTCAAGCTCGGGCGACATGGTGAAAAGGAAAATCAAGTCTGGATTCCATTGCTTGATCTGACGCGCGACGGTCTTGAAATCGCGGTCGCCGACGTTGATTGTGAAATCCCGCACCTCGGCGTTGATTTGGGACCTAAGCCCGACCGTCATTTCCTGCGCCGCGCCGGAATTTTGCAAAGCCAATACGACCCGCTTGGGATTTTTGGAATTGATGAATTTGGATATGGCGGCGACGTTTATCTCCGCATCGTTGAAAAGCGTGAAGTTATAGACTCCGTCAAGCACGTCCGCGACCGGCGCGGCATTAAGCCCGATAATCCTGTTCTGCACGACCATAGGCGCCGCGGCCCGCGCACTTGCCGAGAATTGGGGTATAATGGCGTGCACCCGGTCGTTAAGGATCATTTTTGTGGCAAGCGGCGCGCCCAACCGCGCCTCCATCCTGTGGTCTTCGAATATCGCGCGATAGATGAATTTGTTGTCGGGATTTTTATTCACGTCCTCGATCGCAAGTTCGATTCCCCTCTTGGCCGCTTGACCGACATGCGCCACGTCACCGGTAAGGGAAAGTATCGCGCCGATTTTAACGACCGGCTTCCCGCCGCCGACATCACGCTTGTTAAACGTCCCGAACGCGCCCGCGAAGAACGCCAACATTCCGATTACTATCCAAAATTTCTTTTCCTTTTTCTTCATTCCTTCACCTCTATGCGAACAGGCTTTCCGTTTTTCATTTCAAAGAAGGACAAGGTGTTGTGGATAAGCCGGCCGCCGCGCCTAAGCTGCATTTCCCCGAACACTCCGGTATGTCCGGCGACTCCGGCCGCGACCGAACCGGCCCCTTCGAACATGCGGACAAGGATATTTATGTTGTCATACATTCCGGCGGACGCGGGATTAGGGGAATGACCGAAGCGGGCGAGATATACTTCCTTGAACCCGTCGTCCCCCGACGGATAGTCAAGCCATATCGCCCCGTTCAAAAACTCGGGATACTCGGCGTATGCGATTGTGTAAAGCCCGCTTATCATACCCGCATAGCCGGCGCGGCGCAGATCGCGTCCGAATAAACTTAAATGTGGTTCGATAGCATAAAGGAAAACCACGTCGGGTTTCGCGCGCATGATGTTGGCGATTTCGGCCTGAAGATTTGTATGTCCGACCGCAACCATCTCGCGCGCCACGACCTTTATTCCGCGCCGCGTCAACTCCGGCTCGAGATGACCGAGTATTATCACGGCCGCAGGATATTCTGTGCCCGCGAACGCCACGCGTTTCCAACCACGCGACGCGAACCAATCCGCTATTCGACGGGTGGATTCGTCCATGTCGGTAGAATTCACAAAGTTGAATTCACCGTCGGCGATATCGTTGTTCGCTGCCGAGGATATATGCGTGATCCGATCGCGCGCGGCAAGCGGCTTGATAATCTGCCCCGCGCCGGAATCGATACTGATCAACGCGCGGACACGATCGACCTTCACAAGCTTGTTGTATATCGCCGGCACGCGGTTTATGTTGGACTCGGTGTTTTCGGACACAAGCACATAGCGGTATTTGTTGCCGGGATTTTTATTGGCATGCTCGACTGCAAGAACTGTGCCGTGATGGGCATACGCACCAAGCCCCGCCGCCCCGCCGGTGATTGGAAGTATGGTTCCGATTTTGATTACCGGCTTGTCGTTCACGTCTTCACGAAGTAGCAAAGCGGCCGCGACGATTGCGATTGTTGCGATTATTGCGATAACTATCCAAACCCATTTTTTCATTTTATAATCACCTGTCGCCCGCCCCTGATTTCTTTAAGCGTTGCCGAGGAATGGAAAATCCCGTCCTTATCCTGGACAAGCCTTCCCACCACTCCGTCGAATTCGCGCAGTCCGACCAAAACGTCGATAGCACCCGCCCGGTCCGGCGCGACCTCGAACGCGTGGACTATCATCATAACGTTGTCATAGATTTGGCCTATGCCCCACGACACTTCGGATTTACTGTGCCGCATGATCTCGTCCGATATAGCGCCCTCCGCGGTGGCTGTATCCACGAACCATAATCCTTCGATGATAGATGGATCGGCGATAGTGTTGAACATCTCGATCGATGTGATGGTGGCCGTATCGCCGGCCTCGCGGAGTTGGCGTATGAATATGCTCATCATCGGATCGAAAAGGCGCAGCACGTATATGTCGACGCCGGACGCACGCATTCTCGCTATGTCGGATTTGAAATCGCGCACGTCGCCGTTGAATACGTGAAGCGAATTTTTAATCCCCGCCGCCGAAAGCTTGTCGCGCAACATCTCGGAATTAGCAAGCGACCCGGATTGGTTCAAGGATATTATAGCGACGTTCTTAAATCCTCGCGCTTTGATGATTTCGGTCATCTTTTGGGTCGTGGCCTCCGGCATAGTCCAGTTGATGAAGTTGTATCGCCCTTTCGCGCCCGCCCTGTCGACCGAGATTCCGAAATGGATCACGCGGCCTCTCTCGGCGATTGCGGATACCACGTTGACCACTTCTGCAGAGAAGCTTAGCATCGCGTCGACCCGGTCCACCGACACCATCTTGTTGGCTATGTTCGCAGCCACCGGCATCTGAAGCCTGCTGTCTTCTGTTATCAAACGGTATTCATATCGGTTCCCGGGATTTTTATTGGCGTGAAGAACGGCGATTTCCGCCGCGCCCTTCATGGCATGGCCAAGATGCGCCGAGTTTCCGGTCAAAGGGAATATCAGCCCTATTTTCACCACAGGCCGCCCGTCGGTCATTTTACCCCCCCCCGAGCCAAGCGCGAACGCCACAACCGCTACAACAGCCGCCGCCGCAATTCCGATCCAAATTTTTGACAAGCGTCTTTTCATTTCAACATCTCCACTTTTCCGTCCCGCATTACCTTGACCACTGGCGCCGAGTGCATGACGCCCCGCTCGTTCATGAATATCTTTTCGTTCACGCCCACATAGCCGGCAAGCACGCCGCGCAGTTTCCCCTCGACTTCGCTCTCGTCCCAGGTTTTAGGCAAGCCGTGTTTTTCAATCGCCAACATCATTATCATCGCGCCGTCGTATGACATAAGGCTCATGCTTTCCGGCGGGACGCGAAATTCTCTAACATAGTCGGCCGTGAATTTTTCCCCGCCGTCCTTTGCGAAGTCGACGAACTCAACCCCTTCGAAAAGCCTCCTGTCGGCGGCGTATGCGAACATGAACGCACCGGTGATTGGCGCTTCCACTCCGGCAACACGAAGCGCACGCGCGGCGATGGACATCTCCGGCTCTTGCGAATAAAGGAAGACGGCGTCGGGATTGATGCGCCGGATTTTGGCCGCCTCGGTCGCAAAGTCCCGCTCGCCGCGGGCGAAAAGCGACTCGTATACGATTTCGATATTATGAGCCTTCATCTGCGCCCGCATAGAGCCCAAGAAAAACGCGCTTGCCGGATTGTTCATACCGAACACAACGATATTCTTCACGCCCCGGGATTTAAGGTGGCGCGCCAACGCGGCAAACATATCGTCCGGCTCGTATGCGTTGACATAGTTGAATTTATTGTCGGCTATGTCGTGGCTAGAGGAAACTGATATATGAAGGATTTTATCTGCGCTAGCATGGTCGCGCACAGCCAAAGCTATACCGGAATTGGCGGTTGTCAGCGCGGCAATTTTATCGACATTTTTAAGCTTGCTATAAATAGGCAGCCCGCGCCGAATATCAAAACCCGAATCCTCGGCCACAACGCGATAGAAGTATTTGTTGCCCTCGCGTTTGTTCATGTGTATCACGGCAAGGCGCATGCCGTAAAGCGCGGATTGCCCGATTTGCGCGTCCCCTCCCGCAAGGTCGAGTATAGCGCCGATTTTAACCTCCGGCTTGCCGTAAACATTTTCGCGCGAACCCGAAAGGAAAAACAGGACCGCCGCAACAGCCGCAACCGCGGCAACAATCCAAATTTTCCTCCGCGTTCCGTTCTTCATTGTTTCTTGACCTTCTCGAAGATTCCATTTGGACGTAGCCATAACATGGCGATGAAGATCACGAAGGCGACCGTGTCGCGCCACTGCGAAGCGAAAAGCCATACTCCAAGGTTCTCGGCTCCGGCCAAAATCATCGCGCCCAGATATGCGCCGAGTATAGACGGTCCGCCGATGATTGCGGCGATCATTCCCTTGAATAGAAGGTGGAAGCCCATGGTGGGTTCCATGCCGGTATCGAAACCGACCAAAATTCCGTATGCGCCAAGGATCGCTCCGACAATACCGGCGACGATCATGACTACACGGCCTGTGTTAAGGCCGATAAGGTCGGACAACGATGGCGAGTCGTGTATCGCTCGCACCTCTTTTCCGAAAAATGTTTTCCTAAGCAAAAGCGATATGGCGACAAGAACGACGATCGCGAACACCACCATCACGAACTGCGCGGTGGGAATTCCGGCGATTTTCGAGAAGTCAAGCGCCGAGCCAAGCGTCCGATACTGCGGCCCGTAAATCAAATGTATCACCGATTCGAAAATCGTATACACGCCAAGCGATACGACAAGCAACACCATAGGCGACGCGCCCTTCTCGCGCACCGGCCTGTATATGAAAGCTTCCAAAGCCCATGTGAAAACCGCGACGGCAAGCATAACGATCGGCCACGACCACGCCGCCCCTCCGAACGTAAGGCCAAGATATGCGCCAAGCGCCGCGCTTGCTCCAAGCGTAAGGTTGAAAAACGGCGACACCCAATACATAAGCCTGAACGCCATGGCCATCAAAGCATAGCCGGAACCGATAATTAAAGTGTTAATAAGCAGCTGTGTTATCATAGTCATAAATAATAACCCAATACTTAGGGAAATGCTAGCGTTTTCTTAATTTACCCCCCCCCGTGATACTTGTGTAAATTCATACAGATACAAAGCAAGCCATGAACGCCGAGCTGGCGGCGGCGCACTCCTAGTGCGCGCTGACCTGCGTGGGGGCGGCGTTCAGCGCGCTTTACGCTCTCTACGTTCGCTTAAAAGACAAAATATCAGCTTGCATTTGCAATTCGCGACGCTATAATAGCCACCTCTGCGGAGAGGTGGCAGAGTGGTCGAATGCGGCGGTCTCGAAAACCGTTATACCGCAAGGTATCGTAGGTTCGAATCCTATCCTCTCCGCCATGAATTTTCAATACGTCCAAAAGAGAGGGAGATTCAATGAACAGCAGCAACACCCCTCCCCATCAAAATTTTACAACGAAAATCAAAAACTCTTCCATGACCTTGGAACCTGCATTCGGCAAAAATGCTGTCGCAATCATGATGGCTGCGGACGAAAACTACGCCCCTATCGCCGGCGTAATGCTAAAATCGATCATAGACCTTGCCGATAAAAACAGAAATTATGATATAACAATCATAGGAAAAATATCCGAGAAGAAAACAAAAATTCTAATGTCGATGGCTCGGCAAAACATCGCCGTTCGAGTTGTGGATATAAAACCGCTTCTGAAAGACTTCGATTTCTCCGTCTTCAAAACCCGTCGGCATTTTACGATCGAGGCGTATTACCGTTTCTTTATACCGAAGCTTTTTTCGAAATATGAAAAAGTTCTATACCTTGATGTGGACATGATAGCGTTTCGCGACGTGGCGGAACTTTATGATACCGAAATAGGAGGCAACTGGTGGGCCGCGTCAAAGGAGGCTGTCATACAGATCATGGTTAAAAAATCTAGCCATTCTTCGGACGATGTCGCGCTGATCGAATATCTAAAGAATACTTTGAATATGGATAACTTCGATTATTTCAACTCCGGCGTGATGTTGTGGAACATCAGGCAATGCGTTAAGAACGATGTTTGCGAACGCCTTGTCGAACGCTTGGCGGAAATAAAAACCCCTTTGTGGGTCGACCAATGCGTCATGAACTCGCTTGCGAATGGAAAGAATATACATTGGCTTTCCAATCGCTGGAATGCGGAATGGCACAGCGAGCATATTGTGGAAAAGGGCTCGGAAGCGCACAGGGAGATATCAAGCTTGATCGACAACGCGTTCATACTCCATTTCACCTCGGGCGCGAAGCCATGGAACAATTTGAATAGGCCGCGCGCCGAAATATTCTGGCAACATGCGTGCCAAAATCCGTTTTTCGCAATGATAATGGGAAAACATGTCGAGCACAAGCTTATGGGCGCAAAGACCGGGCAAAACGGCTCTCGCCTTCCGAAATGGCTTGGCAATTTGATTTGCTGTTTTATTCCAAAGCGCAAAAACCGCCGCCGCTTCCGCAAGAAATACATCGGGGCCTGAATTCATCGTCCCTATAGAAGGCCAATTTTCCTATTGCAATAGGAATAATTATATTTTATAATGATTATATAAAATAACAAAGAGGGGCCATGGCTGGGAAAGAATTCATCGATCTGATGCAAAGGAACATCTTCATCACGGGCTGGCTACAGTCGCACATGAAGGTCAAGGGCGAGTCCGCGTCATACTCGAAACAGCACCTTCGCACCCTCATGCGCATTTCCATAATCGGGCGCGTGCGGCTAAAGGACCTGTCGAAATACGACGAGGTTCCGACGTCCAACCTCTGCACGATGCTCAAACACCTTGTGCATGACGGCCTTATCAAATCCCAGCGCGACAAGGCCGATCATCGCAACGTCTGGTATTCGCTTAGCAAAAAGGGCGAAACCTTCTCGAAAAAAGTGATCGCCGAGCTGCGCTCCATGATCGCGGAAATGTTCTCGCCTCTTAATAAAACACAGGAAAAGCGCCTGTCCGCCGCGCTTAAAACCATGAACGAGATCATGGGCGAACTAAAGCAATCCTATATAAACGGTGAAGCAAAATGAAAAATATTTTTATCGCGGCCTCGATGGTTTTATGCGCCGCCGCAACAAACGCGATGGAGCTTTCTCTTGAGCGCGCGGTCGAAATGATAGCCGCTGAATCGCAAGACCTGAAGAAGGCCGAGTTCAATGTATCGCGCGCCCGCTCCGGCCTTGATTCGGTCAAGTCCAACCGCCGGCCCCAAATAAGCGCAAGCGCCACATATATGAATATCATCAACGTCGAGAATCCAGGCCGACCGCTTGGCTTCGACCTATCGGGCTTCGGCGACGACCTCCCGGACGGAGTGCCGGCATTCATCGAGTTTCCCGATAACATAGGCATAGCCGGCCTCTCGATAAATCAGCCGATATATACCTTCGGAAGAATTGGAAACGCAGCCGATGCGGCGCACCATGCGATCTCGGGCGCACGCTCGGGATCCGAACTTGCCAAACGCGAGATACGTGCCGCGGCGGCTCAAATCTATTGGACGGCGCGCATGACGGACGAGATCGTGCGCATCGCCGACAAGAATCTTAAATCCTCCAAAGATGCCGAGAGAAGGCTTACCGACGCCGGCCGCGCCAACCGCTCGAACCTTGTGAAAATCCTTGCCGATATAGCGGCCAAGGAAATAGCCCTTTCGGACGCCGAGTTCAATCGCGACTCGGCGCATCGCTTGCTCAAAATCATGGCCGGCATAGAGGAGGCCGCGCCGCTGAATCTTACCGACAATTTTCCGAAACGGTTTGAGCATTTAACCGTTGCGCAAGAGTTAACGCGAAATCCTGAATGGGATATGCTCGAGGCGCAAGCACGAATGCAAATGTCCCAGGCCGCCGCGCGCGCCTCCGAAAATCGCCCCGTTCTTGGCGCGACTGCATCGTATAACTATGTCATGATGCACACCGAGCCAGGAGTCTGGCGCGGCAATGATTCGCAAAGCGCGATGGTCGGCCTCTCGCTCCAGATCCCGCTTTTCGATGGCGGGCAGGCGCGCGCGAATTCGCGCATGGATCGCCTTGCGGCCGAGGCTACGCGGCAGGATCTTGACAAGTCGCGCCGCATGAAAATGAACGAATACAGGGACGCCCTCCTCAACCACGAACGCCTTCTTGCAAACTTGGACAAGCTCGACCGGGCGCACGATTTGGCCGAACGCGCGGTTCAGATTTCGATGGATAGATTTGCCGCCGGCCAGACAAGCGCCGTCGAACTCTCCGACGTTCAATCTGCGCTTATGCAAATGGACATGGCGGTCATCGGCGCCAAGTTTAATATCATTATGGCCGAAGAGGCGATAAGGAAACTTTCGGGGGAAACCAATGAATAAATCGAAATATTATATCTTGGCCGGCGCGGCGTTGATCGCGATCCTTGCCATAAATCGCGCGATAGAAATCAGCCGCGAAAACGCCCGCGAGATATTCAACACCGCACGGTATAATAACGCGCACGGCGAACCGGTAGAGGTAATAACGGCGCAAAACAAAACCGGCACGCTCAAATTCCCGGTCGCAGTCCGATACGGCCGCATACTCGTATCCTCCGCTCGCGTAAACGATTTCAAGGTCGGTCAGACTCTGACTTCGGGCGGAGTGATAGTAAACATAGCGCGTCGCATAGATCTTGACACCGGCCTTTTGGTGATCACCGCCAAGGCGCCAAGCGGCAACACTTTCGTGCGCGCAGAGTATAACGGCGCCTTCGTCCCGCTCTCCGCGATCCACGGCGATAAAATTATGATCGCACATGACGGCCGCGCCACCGAACGCAAGATAACCGTCATAGCACAGGATATGGAGCACGCCGTAATCCGCGGCGTCCAAGACGGCGAGGAAATAATCTTAACCGCCATAGAACCAAACACCAAGATTAGAAAAGTGAGATAAGCCATGCTGGAATTTTTCGTCCGCCGCCCCGT
>WQWV01000015.1 GCA_009785175.1 Alphaproteobacteria bacterium | reverse complement strand
TTTTTCGCGAGCGTTTATGCGAGCTCGCCGAGAAAAAGCCAACAATTTGGCTTTTTAAGGCAAATCAAACTTTTGGATTTAAGGGGGCCGCGCGTGAACGCGTAGCTATAAATCCTATTTCATGGGGCCCTGCGTCGTTGCGGCGCAGGCGCCTGACTAGCCTGACCCATAAAATAGGATTTAGGTTATGTTTTATTTGACACTCGATTTATCAGGGGATAAGCTAGCCCCATGATAACCCTCGGCATAGAAACAAGCTGCGACGACACGGCGGTCGGAATTATAAGAACCGCCGCCGACAAAGACGAGATCCTCGCCTCCGAAACGTTCACGCAAACCGAGCAGCATGCGTGCTATGGCGGCGTGGTGCCCGAGATCGCGTCCCGCGCGCACCTTGAAAAAATTGACATCACGATCGCACAGGCGCTCGCTTCCGCCAACCTTTCCATCGCAGACATAGATCTATTCGCCGCCGGCGCCGGTCCGGGCCTGATCGGCGGAGTGATCGTTGGCCTTAACATGGCCAAATCCCTTGCGTTAAGCACCGGCAAGCCCTTCGTCGCCGTCAACCATCTCGAGGCGCACGCGCTAATGCCCGCAATGTTTTCAAACACGCTTAAATTTCCATACCTGCTGTTGCTGGCAAGCGGCGGGCATACGCAAATCCTTTGGGTAGAAAAAGCAGGCGCGTATAAACTCCTCGGCGCCACGCTGGACGACGCGGCCGGCGAGTGTTTCGATAAGGTCGCCAAAGTCATGGGCTATAACTATATGGGCGGAAAATATGTGGAAGAAGAAGCGTTGCAAGGCGATCCGAGCGCCTTTGCATTCCCGCGCCCGCTTTTACACTCGGGCGATTTCAACATGTCTTTTTCGGGCTTGAAGACCTCGGTGTTAAACACTATTGCCAAAGAAGGCCTCGCCCGCAAAGCGGATATCGCGGCGTCGTTCCAGGCCGCGGTCTGCGACGTGATCGACGCGAAAATGCGGGCGTGCATAGACGCGGGATATAAAGGAGATATCGTGGCAAGCGGCGGAGTGCTTTGCAACAAGACACTTCGTGCGGCATTGGAAAGAGTCGCCTCCGATACAGGCGTAGGTTTCTTCGCGCCCCCGCTTAAATACTGTGTCGACAACGGCGTTATGATTGCGTATGCGGGTCAAGAGCGGTTCAAACTCTTCGGCGCCACCCCGCTTGATATCAAACCCCGGCCAAGATGGCCGCTATCGGAGATTTGAAATGCAAAAACCCGGACAAGCGGTTGTAAAAAACGAGTATGGCAAGAACGTTTCCGCGCCAAAGCCCAAGAAAATTTATCTTCCCGGCTGGGAAGACGCGGACAAATCCCTAAGAAGGAACTATACGTCCGAACAGCTTCCTCTTTCCGTCGTCGAGTATCCCGCCCTTTCGAGTCCGCGCGAACTCTATGTCCTCCTCGAGTTTCAGGACGATAACGGTGTCGGCATGTTGTCCTCGCGCACCTCTGGACATATAATATCTAAGAAAAGGTTTACAAGCAAAAAACGATACGACGAATATGTCGGCGAAATGGCCAAGATAGGATTGGAACATAGATTAACGAAGCATATAGAAGGCCAGCACCCAAGCGAGATATACCGCGAATCGGCGTTCCTTCTTAACTGGACGCGGCAAAGGCTTATGGACGACGGCGCGGGAATATTGTATCTTCAGGTGGACGGCTATACCATGCGCGGCATGAGCGGCGGAGTGGGCGGGGGCGGATTTTATGCGACCGACCCGAAGGCCATAGAGGATACGCTTGTGCGCATAGCCTATGCCTTTGCGGTCGAGCCGGGCATAGTTTCGCTTCAGACCAAGAAGAACCATTTCCTTGGCATGCTCGAGGTGTCGCTCCGCGCATTCGACGAGGATCCGATACGCGGAAAGCAATGCCCGTGTCATACAAGCTTTGGCCAAAGGGTTTCTAGGGCCTATAATTTTATAAATCTTGGCGACGGCGTTAAGCAAGGATCCTTCAGGGATGTCGGCAAGGATATGTCCATCGCCGCTCTTTATCCCGATTTGATGACATTGCCTGCGCCCGCTGCCCCGGCGCTGCCCGCCCCGATAGTTTCCAAAAAAAATGATCAGGGGCTTCAGCTGGGCCGCGCTTTCCACCGCTCGGGCGCGTTTTCGTTATAGCCGCTGATTTTTTATCGCCCGTTCTTTTTCGCGGGCTGTATTATTGTCGGGGATTTTTTAACAAGCGAGAACTGTTTCATTTTTCCCTTCTCGTCCTTATCGAAATAAAGCGACCCGTCGAACGCCACGCTCATTATGGCGCATGTATCGCCCGAGCCGGCGAAAAGCTTGGATTTGATGATAGATCCTTTTTCGCCCGTATCGCTCATATTTGCATGGTGCGGCGAGATAAGGTCGAAAGCGATGCTTCCGTCCGCCCCAGGTTTAGCCAGTATCCCGGCTTTTTTTGCGATCGGCGCTATGACGGCAAGGGTTGCTACGCATCCTGCCTCTGACCCCTCGTATGAACGCGAGATAAGCGAGCTTTCGACCTCTCCGACCTTTGCCCCCGGCGCTATGCCGGTGACACCGTATAAATCGGGATAGAACCGGGCCAGCTGCTCGAGAGTCTTCTGGTTTACGGGATTGTTCTTAAGGTCTTCCGCGGTTTTGTATATCACAACAAGGTCGTCGGTCTTCGTCCTATATATATTGTCAGATATTCCGGCAAGCGCGTTGGAAAGGATTCCGTGCGCCGGATCGGATTTGGAAATTTTCCTGTTGCCGATAGGGTTCATGAAGAACCAGGCCTTGTTGCCGTTGACCATCACGGGCGCTTTTTTCGGCGCGGCCCCTTCGCCGAATTGTTGATCCGGGATAAGGTTGATCATTGTGCCGTCGGGAATGTTGAATTTCTTTTGTATGGCTTTCGCGGCCGCGATTATTCCCACGCCGTCGAACGGGGTCTGCTCGCCCTTTGGGTTATAGAATTTTATCTCGAAGTTGTTGCTTCTACCCCCCCCCCATGGGCATTACGAACGCTGTGGCGGGCAACGGGTGCGAGTCGACAAGGCCTAGTTTTATCCTTGCGTTTTTGGCGATGGTTTTCCTGTCTTCTTCGGGCACGTTTCCGAATAGGGTCAAACCTACGCTGCCGTGTATGTTTTCCCCGGCGAAAGTGCGGACAACTAATCCTTCATACATATCAAATCTCCTGTATACTTTCTTTTATAATAGCATGCCTCGGACCGCAGCACAAGCTTTTCATTTTAATTTTACCCCCCCCCGGTGGCGCTTTGTCAAGGCAAAATCGACCCTTTCACTTCATCACGCTATCACACTAGCGTATTAGCATAGTAAAATATTGTCGCCTTAATTTTCCCCTTCCATTCCGGCGGATAAGGGATTAAAATCCTCCCATGTTCGCGAAATTCAAAAGTTTGTTGGCCCAGGAATCAGAGAATCTTTTCCTCTTCGCTCCGATCTTTTTCGGCCTCGGTGCGGCGCTTTATTTTTACGTTTTTAACGAACCGAGCGGAGCGTTTTGTGCCGCCTTATTTTGTCTAAGTTTGGCAGGTTTCCTCCTAGCCAAAGAGATTAAGGTTTCGGAATTTCGCACTCCGATACGCCTATTTGCCATAGCCGTTTTACTTGCCGCTGCCGGCTTTGCGAACGCCAAAATCCACACGGCGCTGACGAACACGAAACTGGCTTCGGAATCGCTTCGCGGCGTTCGGATCAAGGGCACTGTCGATGACATGGAAATAGTCGAGGGCGGATATAGGTTTATACTCCAAAACGCCACCGCGGACGGAAAACCTGCTGGCCGTATACGGTTCAGAACCGATTCGCAAATAGCAGTTCCAAGACTCGGTTCGACGATCGAATTCGACTCGTTTTTGCTACCTCCTTTCTCACCGTTTGCATTGTATGGTTTCGATTTCGCTCGTTGGTCTTTCTATCGTAAAATCAATGGAAGTTCTAAATTATACGACGACTATATTTATTCGGAGATACAAAACGATACGACAACATTTCAAAAGTTAAAGTATAACTTTATCAATTTCCGGGAATATATCAACTCGAGGATATTGTCAAGTGTCGCCCAACCCTCCGCCGGAATCTTGATCGCCATAACCACCGGCGGCACCCACGCGATTGAAAAAGAAACCTACGAGAACTATCGCAAATCGGGTGTCGCGCACATAACTTCGATCTCGGGTTATCACATGAGTATCTTGATAGCGACCATATTTTTCATCACTCGGATGCTCCTTGTTTTTATTCCTGCCATAGCGCTTCGCTATAACACGAAAAAGCTTGCCGCGGCAATCGCCATGATAGTCAGTTTTTTCTATCTTGCGATAAGCGGTTTTCACGTCGCAGCCACCCGCGCGTTCCTTATGGCCAACCTTGTGATGGTAGCGGTGGTTTTGGACAAAAGCGTCTTCAGCCTCCGCTCGCTTGCCATCGCCGCGATGGCGATTTTAACCTTCTCCCCCAAAAGTATTTTGAACCCCGGATTCCAACTCTCCTTCCTTGCGGTAGCGATACTTATGAAGATCTACGAGGCGCGGGATAAATGGAAGACCAAATCGAAAATTATAAATGCGGTCAAAGGCACGATGATCATCTCGCTTTTCATCTCCGTGCTAACGAACCCGTTCATAATCTATTCGTTCAAACAGATGCAGATCTACGACGTGCTTGGCAACCTCTCGATCCTTCCGGCGGAGGTTTTGGTAATGCCAAGCATAGCGCTCGCATTCATTCTCATGCCGTTCGGACTGGACATTTACGCGTTCAAGATGGCCGGCTTCGGCATAGGCATGATAAACGCAAGCACAAGCTTCATCGCCGCGCTTCCTTACGCCGACATTCCTATGAAAGCCATGCCGCACTCGGCGTTCGCGCTGTGTTGCGTGGGAATAATTTTCCTAGTTCTTCTTAAGACAAAACTGAAATTCATAGGCATAATTCCAATCGTCGCAGGCATGATAATCTACTTTGCGGCGCCCGTCCCAAAGCTTTTCGTGGATAGGTTCGGCACCGCGTTCGGCATAGTCGAAGACAACCGGCTTGTCATAATCAACCGCTCGAAATACAAGCTTGATTATCTGACCCGCGAAGCATGGCTCGAGCGCGCCGGATTGCGCGAGTATAATGAAATAGCGGACTCTGACGCTACAGCCGAAATCCCGTTCGACATAGATAAAAATTATAACAGAAGCTTTTTCAGGACCGCCGGCGGCGCCGAATTTTACTATGACGGGAAGGGCGGATATTATTACAAAACCAACGCGGATTTCCAAGGCAACCGGCCGTGGAGCCCGAAGCGCTAAGAGCGAAGCCTCCCCCCCCCGCGCACCAAAGGTGCTTTATAACCCGTTTTGCAAAGCGGCGTTATACAAGCGTAGCAAAACTAAGCTAAATTCGCCCGTCCGCCCGCGGAAAACCCGTCCTTGTCGCGCCGGGGCAGCTTGAATAACGCGCCGTATTTAAGCTGTGTCGGAATGTTCGGCACGAACCGAAGCGTTCCCCTGAACGATGCAAACGTAAGCTCGCCGAATTTGACGCCGCCGCCTGCAAGCTCGTAAAAATCCGCGCAAACGAACTCAAATGGCGTAGCCAACTTTTCCGCAAGCTCTATCATCTCATCCATAGTTTCGGGTTTTGTAATCGGCTTCATTGCATAGAATTTCGATCCCCTCATCGCCGGCGCGAATCCCGGATCGCCCCAGTCGCGGCCGTAATAACGCAACCCGATGTGAGCCTTCCCGCGTTCGTATGATCGGTGCATTATGAATTGAACCTTTCCGCCGATGCAATAAATCCTGAACTCGCGGTCAAGCCGTATGTCAAGCAGTTCGCGCGCGACAATTTTCGGCGGCGACTTGTATTGAAGCTCGGCGGTCTTGGCCCAGTATTTGCGGGCGATCCAGCCACGCATCACGGGGACAAGCTCCGCCATGTTAAGGGCGCTTTTATCAAGCACGATCTTCTGCCGCCCGGTGCCTGCGTTGAATTGGAATATGAATTTTTTAGGGAGGTCGGCAAGGTCTATTTCGTCCGGCGAATCATACACGCCGTAAAGTGCGGGCAGGTATTTCTCGCCAACCTTCTCGGCCACATATTCCCGCACGCGAAACTTGTCGGCGCATTTGCACTTAAGCGCGGTCGCGTCGAACATCATCGCCCATATTATTTTCTCGTTTAATGTGGCAAAATCCCCTTCGGGCCACTTGCCGGTGCGCGCGTGAAAAAGTTGTCTCAAAAGCCAGGGCATACGCGCCGGCGGACAGTTTTCAAGCCTGCCGCGCAACATGCGAAACTTCAACTTCAGAAGTATTTTATAAAATTCGAACATGGTATCCTATGCGTGGAATCCCTCGGCCGGCTCCATGTCCTTCTTGATAACGAAAACCTTGCCCGACGCGCTTGATGAATCGCATAGCTCGACGGCGAAGCGCGCTACTTCGGACGGCTCCTGCGCCGAGTCCATATACTGCGGGAAATACTTCGCATAGCTTTCGGTGGCGGTATCCGACGGCGATATGCAGTTCACGCGAATCCCGCGCTCGGCCACGTCTTGGGCAAGTCCGACGGTTAAATCCTCAAGCGCGCGTTTAGAAACGTAATACGGGAGCCAGCCCTTGCCCCCGTCGGCGAAGGTGCCGGATATGTTTATGATCGACGATCCCTTGCCCATTTTCGGAAGCAGCCCATTGATAAGCATAGAAGGGGCGATAAGCCCGACGGCGTATGTGTCCGCGATGACCTCGGGGGAAAACTTGTCGAAGTCTATGCCGGCATAGACGCCCTCTGCGCCGTGCCATATTCCTGCGACGTTTACGATAGCGTCTATGCGCGCCTCGGCCGCAAGGATTTTTTCGATCGCAGCCTTAAGCGCCGCGCGCGAAGCAAGGTCTACTACCACGCTCACGGCTTCTCCGCCAAGGTCTTCGGCCTCTTGTTTGACAGATTGAAGCTTGTCGGCGGATCGCGCCAAAAGATAGGTTTTGTATCCCGCATCTGCAAAGGCGATAGCTGTTTCCCGGCCGATTCCTGTGCTTGCCCCGGTGATGATAGCGACTTTTTTCATAGGTTCTCCTTTGTATAGGATTATATCGCAATACCTAGATATTGTAAATGTTTTTTCTGCATATAGAAGTTGCGCGCCGCCAGGCGGCCAACGTCCGCTCGCCATCTAGCGTTGGCATTCGCAGGCTCATGCCCGCTCCGAAGCGGCCGTGTGGCTAGATTAGCTACGCCTCACTAACATACATCCCAATTATTTTCTCGATCGCCGGCTCGACAAGCTCCATCTCGCCGGGCACGAACCGGCCAAGCACCCAATCCGCCGGCTCGAGGGGTAAATCCAGCTTCCGCGGATGATTGATCCCGACCCGCACTCGGGCATAGTCGTTTCCAATCGCCGCGTCTATGCTTTTAAGACCGTTATGCCCCGCCGCCCCGCCGCCCGTCTTCAAACGCATCTCGCCGGTCGGAATGTCAAGCTCGTCGTGGATAACTGCAATAGCGTCTTTTTTAATGCGAAATTCCTGCATAGCGGCAAGCACGGCCCCGCCCGATAGATTCATAAATGTCTGAGGCTTGATAAGGACAAGTCCGTCCCCCTCGGCGAACGCGAAACTGCCCTTGGTCTTAAACGAAAGCCCAAGCCGTGCGGCAAGCGCGTCCACGGCCATAAATCCGACGTTGTGCCGCGTTTTGGCGTATCTTGCGCCTGGGTTGCCAAGGCCTATTATCATAGTCTTCATGGGGCTATTATATCCCAAACAATATTTGTTTGCAATTCCTGTATTCATTTGCTATTCTTGCGCCTGGAGGTTCAAATGAAGAAGTTTATCGAGTTTTTCAAGCATAATACGACCAAAATAGCGGTCGCCCTTTTGATAATAATGTCGGTAATACTGCTCTCTTTGCCCGACGATAATCCAAGCAGGAACCAGGGCGCCGACCGCGCCGCCGCAAGGAAAGGTAAGGGCGAAAGGCAGGCAGCACCTCGCCCCGAAAACTGCTTCTTTGTTCTTGATAAGGTTCGCGGATTCATACAGGAATCCGACAAGGAACGCTTCAACGCCAATCGCAACAACTCGCCGCTTGCGGATATCTCGCGCACCTGGGGGCGTTTCTATCGCGGCACTCTCGAGAAGACGCACGGCCCCGCTCCGTTGATAAGAAAACGCGGCAAGTGCTTCCCGAATACCGCATTGAGCGATTTCGACCGCTGGTTCGAGGGCACATATAAGCCCAGGCTCTGGCCCCGCTATGTCGAGCGTTTCGATAAAGCCCTCAAAGAAGGAGCCCGCTGATGCCTCTTGACCCCGCGAAATTAAAACATTTCAAATTCCCAAGCGTGGATTCCACCAATTCCGTGGGTGCCGAACTTGCCCGCGGCGGCGTTGCGCTTGCCTCTGTCAGGGCCGATATCCAAACAGCGGGCCGAACCACGAAATCGGACACAGTGTGGGAATCCAAACCCGGCGACCTTTTCTATACCTTCGTATTCAAAATGCCCCCTGCGCTCGAGAAGCATTTTTCGAACCTCTCTCTTATCGCGGCCACGGCGATCGTAAGCACGTTGAAATCGATGGATCCGTCGCTTGACCTTGGCATAAAATGGCCGAACGACATTCTTCTTGGCGGCAAAAAGCTGGCCGGCATTTTAATAGAGAAAGAGGGCGACTCCGCCATCGTCGGCATCGGCATCAATGTCAAGAATTTTCCCGACATCAAGATTACGAAATACCCCGCCACCTCGCTTGCCGCCGCAGGGTTCGATACTACGCCCAAGGATATAGCGGCGATACTCGAGCTCGAGCTTATAAAACTTGTCAATATATGGGAGAATGACGGTTTCGGCCAAATCTTGGGCCTTTCGCGCGAGTATCTATACCGCCTTGGCGAAACGGTTGAAATCGAATCCCTCGGGAGCAGCTATAACGGCATCTTCGAGGGCATCGCCAACAACGGCGCCATAGTCATAAACGTCGACGGCACGCCGCGCGAGTTCCTTTCCGGCAACCTCAAGGTGCAGTTGAAATGGTAAAAGTTTTCGCGCTGGTATTGTCGCTTTTCATATCGGCTAACGCCACCGCCGCCGAGCACATCTTCGCCCACGGCCCCGGCATCACGGATAATGTCCGCTCGATCGGCGCAGTGGTTTATCTGACCTTGGACGCGGCCGATTCCCGCCCGAACGGATATGACGCCACGCTTATCGAATACCTAAGGAAAGAGCGCATTCCCGCGACCCTTTTCCTTAACCATAATTGGATCGAGGCGAACCAGAGGCTTGCGCGCGAGCTTGCCGCCGACCCGCTATTCAAAGTCGAAAATCACGGCGTCCGCAATCGCCCGGCAACTGTGGCCGGCATGCTTGCCCTAAACATGCCCGGCGCGCTTGACCCGAAACGCGAATTACTCTATGACATACGCATGGGCTCGGAACAGATATTGCGCCTCTCCGGCCGCGCTCCGACATGGTTCCGCTCGGCTATACCGCAGTATGATTCCGAGGCGGTGGAAATTATCCTCGGCCTGAACCTTCGCATAGCCGGCTTCGCGATCGATCTCGCTTCGACCGCCACACCCGAAGAAGTCGAGCGCAAGATACTTGCTGTGCGTCCCGGCGACATCATTCGCGCCCGCCTTGACCGCCCGGAATCCGAAACGGCCGAAGGCATACGCCGTGCCGCTATCTCGCTGCACCTCTTGGGCTATAGATTTGAAAAATTACCCGATTAAGAAAGGAAACCAATATGGTTATGTTATCAGGCAAGGAAATACATAGGCGCGTCAAGGACGGCTCGATTGTCTTCACCCCGTTCAACGAGGATCAGGTCAACCCTAACTCGTATAATCTTCAACTCGGCGATTCGCTTAAGATATACAAGGACGCTCTGCCCAAGGGTGTGCGCCCGTGGATTCCCGTGAAGGCTAACGGCAAATATTCCGTGCTGGACTGGTATGATTCCTGGTGGGATTATATTAAGGATATTTTTAGGCCCTCGCATTATATGCCCAATCCCAAGTTCGCTCTTGACCCGCACGCCAAACGCGAAACGATCGAGATCAAGATTCCCGAAACCGGCCTTATCGTCCGCCCGGGCGTGCTGTATCTTGGCACCACCAAGGAACACGTCGCGGCCAAGGACACGGTGCCCATGCTTGACGGCCGCAGCTCGATCGGCCGCCTTGGAATTTATATCCACGTCACGGCCGGCTTCGGCGATGTGGGCTGGGGCTGGGACTTCGAAAAGAATATGCCGCGCCACGGCGGCACAGGCGCCCCCTGGACGACCGAGCATCAGGTTTTGCACCCGGTCATATTCTATCCCGGCATGCAGATAGGCCAGATGAGGTTCGAGGAGATATCCGCGGACTTCACCCCCTACGTCGGACGCTACAAGGATCAGCTTGGGCCACAGGAAACTAATTTCCATATCAACAAGGGGCGTAAATTGGGCACCGCGGCGAAATAAATGCCCGACCGCCGCCACAGCTCCTCGATCCGCCGCAACCTTCTGCTTTTCAAGATAAGCAGCTTCTTCGACTGGTGGCCTGTCGGCGCGGTCATGATAATCTATTTCGAATCCATAACGCAAAGCTACGCCACGGCCTCGCTTGTCTTTTCGGTATATATGCTGACTCAAGCTCTATCCGAGATTCCCGTGGGGATAATATCCGACAGATGGTCCCGGAAAAAGACGATGCTTGCCTGCGGAGTGTTTTCGATTTCCTTCGCTCTCTGCCTTGTTATTGCCGGCAGTATGCAAAGCACTGCGCTGCTGTTCGCTGGCGCTCTGTGCTGGGGTCTGGCCGAAGCGTTCGGCACCGGCACCGACGAAGCGCTAATGTATGAAACGATGAAGGATTTGAAGAAGCGCGGGAAATACGATGTGGTGTTTTCTGGGGTAAGGGCGTGGGGCTATGCGGGTGCGGCAGCCTCGACTATCGCCGCCGTGCCTCTTTATTATTTCTTCGGGCTGGGATCGTTGGCCATCGCTTCGATCGTCCCCGCCGCCGCGCAGTTCATAACGTATCTTTTTTATACCGAGCCGAAAAGCTATCGCCCAAGCGGCGCGAATTCGTTAAAGCATATCATAGCTGCCCTAAAGAATTTCAAACGCGACAAGATCCGGGCGCTTGCCGCCGCACAGACGATGAACTATTCCTGGAACGAAACGCAGTATCGCATCAACAGCGCGTATTACGGTCTTTTCATGCCGACCTGGGCGGTAAACATAGTGGTGTTCGTATATCACATGCTGACCTCGTTCGGATTTTACATAGCGATTCGATTAAGGCGCATAGGGCTTTTGAAAATGGCGCTCGCCTCGAATGTTTTCAAGTCTATTACGACGGCCGCGGGATTGGTTTTGAATAACTCGGCTTCTCCGTTCGTGCTGACCTCGGCGGCTCTTGGCACCGGGGGCGAGCACTCGGCGGAATCCGCGCTTCTACAAAGGGAATTTTCGGATCATCAACGCGCGACCATGCGTTCGATAGTGGCTATTTTCGGTGGGGTGTTAAGCGCGCTTGCGTTCTGGTTTTTCGGCCTTCTGGCTGACGTGTATTCGGTGTATGCCGCGCTGGTCGGCCTGCTTGTGTATAAGGTTATAATCAGTTTGTATTACTGGTGGTTGATGAGGAAGTATAGATAACCTGCGTATATAGTGTTCGCGCGCCGCCAGGCGGCCAACGCTCGCCCCACCCGGGCGTTGGCACTCACAAGTTCGTGCTTGCCCGGACGAGCTAGGCCGCTCTTTACCCCTCCCACTCCTTAAAAAACTTCTCGGCGAAAGAATCATATTCGCCCGCTTCGATCGCCGCGCGGATTTCGCGCATTAAGTCTTGGTAGTGCCAGATGTTGTGCTGTGAAAGCAACATCGCGCCAAGCATTTCTTTGGCATTGAATAAATGGTGTATGTATGCGCGCGAATATTGCCGGCACACAGGACAGCCGCAGGTCGGGTCGATCGGTGCATCGTCTTCTTTGAATTTGGAATTATTTATATTGATTGTGCCGCCGCGCACAAAGCCTTGTCCGGTGCGACCCGAACGCGTAGGCATTACGCAATCGAACATGTCTATGCCGCGGGCGACCGCGCCCACTATGTCCGCCGGCGTTCCGACTCCCATAAGATAATGCGGCGCCTCGAACGGCAACGCGGGCACGGTATAGTCGAGCACCTCGAACATGACGTCCTGCGCCTCGCCGATGGCAAGGCCGCCGATTGCGTATCCGTCGAATCCTATTTCCGCCAAAGTAGCTGCGGATTCAAGGCGCAAATCTTTATACATCGACCCCTGGTTGATTCCGAAAATTCCATAGCCGTCGCGATTTACAAATGCGTCCTTCGATCGCTGCGCCCACCGCATGGACATTCGCATAGATTTCGCCGCGTCGGCTTCGCTGACGGGCCAACCAAGGCACTCGTCGAAACACATAGTGATATTTGAATCAAGCAGGTGTTGAATCTCTACGCTGCGTTCGGGCGTCAACATGTGGTGCTCGCCTCCGTCGATGTGCGATGTGAATTTGACGCCGTCCTCGGTGATTTTCCGCAAACCAGCCAAGCTCATGACCTGAAACCCGCCGGAATCGGTCAAGATCGGCCCGCTCCAGTTCATGAATTTATGAAGCCCGCCTAAGTGCGCGATCAACTCCGCCGTCGGCCTCAACATCAAATGATAGGTATTGCCAAGGATAATATCGGCTCCGGCCTCGCGCACCTCTGAGGTATGCAGCCCCTTGACCGTAGCGGCGGTTCCGACTGGCATGAAAGCGGGCGTTTGAATCTCCCCGTGCGCGGTCGAGATCACTCCGCGTCGCGCGCGTCCCGAGGTGTGCGATATTGAGAATTTAATGCTCATTTTTTTACCTTGTTTTATACACCACAACTTATATAATAAACCTTAACGAAAGGCAAGGTTATTATGGCGAAAAGGTATGTTCTGGTCGACGGTTCGGGGTTCATTTTCCGCGCGTTCTATGCGCTCCCGGAAATGACGCGTCCTTCGGACAAGATGCCGGTGAACGCGGTTTACGGCTTCTGCACCATGTTGGCCAAGCTTTTGGAAACCGTGGGCGCGGACGATGTGGTGGTTGTCGTGTTCGACGCCGCGCGCAAGAATTTTCGGAACGATATTTATCCTGAATACAAGGCCAACCGCCTTGAAACACCCGACGCGCTCAAGCCTCAATTCGCGTATATAAGGAAGGCGGCCGAGGCGTTCTCGCTCCCTGTGGTCGAGCAGATTGGCTACGAGGCCGACGACATAATCTGCGCCTATTCGCACGAGGCGCGGCGGCTTGGCACACAGACGGTGATCTATTCGTCCGACAAGGATTTGATGCAACTCCTTGCCACCAATGTCGAGATTTACGATCCGTTAAAGTCGCGTTTCATCACGCCGGAAATTGTGGCGGAAAAGTTCGGCGTTGCGCCCGAAAAAATTCCCGATATCCAGGCGCTGATCGGCGATTCCTCGGATAACATTCCGGGCGTGAAGGGCATAGGGCCCAAGACTGCGGCGGAATTGATAAACCAATACGGAAGCCTCGAGCGCCTCCTTGAACTTGCGAAAAATATTAAGCAAGATAAGCGCCGGGAAACGTTGATAGCCGAGGCCGAAACCGCAAGGCTTAGCAAACGCCTTGCGACGCTGGCGTGCGACATGCCGCTTGATGCGCCGCTGACAAGTTTTACTCGCCCCGCGGTCGATCGGGATAAGCTGGCGGCGTTTTTTCACGAGATGGAATTCAAGTCGCTTTTGAATAAAATAAACACCATAGGAAATCCAAAAACCTCCACCCATGCCGAGCATGCTCCGCAACCCGCGGCGCCCGTCATTCCGGCCTCCAAGTCGGAATCCAGTAAGCATATAACCAAATCCTACTCGCTGATTTCAACGCGCGAAGACCTTGAAAAATTCCTTGCCCACGCGCGCGAAAAAAAGATAATCGCGATCGACACCGAAACTACCGGCCTTGACGCGTTGACCGCCAAGATGGTTGGATTTTCGCTCGCAACCGAAGAGGGCGCCGCCGCATACGTCCCGCTTAATCACCTCAAACGCGAATTCGCCGGAGCATCTCTTTTCGATGCCGCAAGCGCGAAAACGCCCGGCCAGATGGACGAAGCCGCAGCGCTTGAAATTCTGAAACCCCTACTTGCCGATCCGACGATTCTAAAGGTCGGGCATAACATAAAATACGACATGCACATTTTGAATCAGTATGGCCTGTGTCTGAATAACATCGCCGATACTATGGTGCAGAGTTATGTTCTCGATGGCACGAAGAATCTTCATAACATGGACACGCTCGCCCAGATTCATCTAGGGCTAGACACGATTAAATACGATTCGGTTGTGGGCAAGGGCGGCACCTTCGCGGACGTGGCGCTTGACGCTGCGCGCGACTATGCGGCCGAGGACGCGGACATCGCGCTGCGCCTTTATAATTTGTTTGCTCGCCGCCTTGCCGCCGAGGATACGGCGCAGGTTTACGCCAAAATCGACATGCCCATAGTCGAGGTTCTTTTCGACATGGAGGAGAACGGGATCGAGATCGACACCGCGTCGCTTATGAATCTTTCAGCCGAGCTTGACAAGGAAATGCAAAAGTTCGAGGCCCAGATCATCGCCGCCGCCGGCCAGAATTTCAACGTCATGTCGCCCGCCCAGCTTGCCGAAATCCTGTTCGACAAGATGAACATTCCCTCGCCTACGAAAAACCGCTCGACCGATGCGGAAGTGTTGAGGGAGCTTGCAAACAACGGCGTCGAAATCGCTGCGACAGTCCTTAAATTCCGCGAGTATGCCAAGCTGAAAAACACCTACGCCGACGTCCTTCCCAAAAGCAGAAATCCGCGCGATGGCCGCGTGCACACAAGCTTTTTCCAAGCCGGCACGAACACCGGGCGGCTAAGTTCCTCCGACCCGAATTTGCAAAACATTCCGATCAGGAACGAGTTCGGCCAGCTGATCCGAAGCGCGTTCGTCGCCGCTCCCGGCAAAAAATTGCTCTCGGCCGACTATTCGCAAATCGACCTGCGCGTCCTTGCCCAAGTCGCGAATGTCGCGAAACTAAAACAGGCGTTCTTGGACGGCGTCGACATCCACTCGCGCACCGCCTCAGAAATTTTCAACATTCCGATAAACCAAATCACGCCGGATTATCGTCGAAAGGCCAAGGCGATCAACTTCGGCATAGTCTACGGCATGTCTGCGTTCGGCCTTGCGAAAACCATCGACGCGCCGCAATCCGAGGCGAAATTCTATATCGATTCCTACTTCGGCAATTATCCCGAAATCGAGAAGTATATGTCGGCGACGAAGCAGTTCGCGCACTCGCATGGTTATGTTGAAACGGTCTTTGGCCGCAAGTGCTATATCCCGAACATCAACAATCCGCGGCTAAGGGGCTATGGCGAACGCGCTGCGATCAATGCGCCGATACAGGGCGGCACCGCGGACGTGATGAAGATCGCGATGCGTAAGGTTTACGATCGTCTGCGCTCCGAAAACTTGACCGGGCATGCTAAGATGCTTTTGCAAATTCACGACGAAATCGTGCTCGAGGTGGACGACGCATACACCGCGCGCGTCGCCAAACTTGTCAAAGAGGAAATGGAATCGGTCGTCAAATGGGATATCCCGCTTTTGGCTTCGGTCGCGATCGGCGACAACTGGTGCGACGCGAAATAGGGCGCCGCTACTTCATTGCCAGGAGCAGTATCGCGATGGACGCGCCGGCAAAAATCAAACCCAGCCATACGCGCCGCCGATGCGTTCGCATATCGATCTCCTTGAACCAAAAAACTCCGGCAAGGATCGTCCACACCGCCGCAAGTTGCAGCATGGTAAGCACGATCGCGTTCGGAAGGATTTTTACCGCCAGGATTTGGAATACATAGGCAAGACCGATAAGCGCACCTGCTAAAACGGGCCAGATCCAGGCGCCGTCCGCGATTGCCTCCCGCGCCGCCGCGCCGCGCTCTTTTATGAACATATATATAAACGCGGAAACGAACATCGCGCCCGAAAAGTAAATCTGCTGCAACGCGATTTCCTCGACATGGATCGCCACATACCTGACTATAAGCCCTACTACGCCGAACAGCACGCCTGTCGCCGCGGCGAAGTATATTCCGATCAAGTCGTATTTTTTTTGGTTGTCCTTTTTTGTGTTCAAAAGCAGGGCTGACGCGAACATTCCGGCGGCGGCGATAATCGCGATATATACGCTCGCCACTTGATGTTCGGATAAAATGACGAGGGATAGGATTACGCCGATCGGTGTCTGCATGCTCCGCCACGGACTCACGCGTGAAATCCCGAGCCTGTCTACGGCGACGGTCAAGCATGCGAATGTAAGCGTCCACAGCGCGCCGCAGAACGCGGATAGCACAAGCGCCGGGGAAACTTTGAACTCTGCGCCGCTTAACGGATAATAAATCGCCCAGCACGAAAAGAAGCTAAGCCCCACGAACATCACATAGCTTGCCGGCGGTAGCTTTGAAAACTTTCGCGGCACTACGTATGCGGCGAAAAACAAAGAGCCGATGAAGGCGTATAGGTATCCAAGGAACATAGGGGAATTATATACTGTCCGACCGCGATATCAAAGCGAAAAGTTATGCTGGCGCCCGGCAAAACAGCGCCCAACTTACCCCCCCCCATAGACTGAGGATAATTCCCGCTTTTCCTCGACCACAATACTGGCCAGTTCTTTTCGGGTTTTATTGATCCACTCCTCCACCACTTCGAATTTCACAGACTTTTTCTGTTTGCGCACCCCGTCAAGAATTATGCTCGAGACGAAACATTCTTTGCCATCGTGGCGTTTGAAGATATAAATATTAGCCGGAAGCTCCGGGTTTACGGTCTTGTCCGACCTGGCCTTTGCTTGCGAAATCTTTGTATGCGCGATGTTAAGGACGCGCCCGCGCCTGAACATTTCATTTTTAAGACAGTTGTCGCAGACCTGGTTCTTTCTTTTCTTTATGGCGTTGGGTCCTGTCTCGACTATTTCGCCGCAACAGTGGCATAGAGCTTTCCATATTCGGCTTTTGTATTTGTCCGACTTGTCGGTGATTTCAATGAATTCGATGAACCCGATTCTAACTCCGGTATAGTCTTTGGTATTTCCAATCGGGTTGTTCATGATCGCTTACTCCGGCTCTTCCGCCTTCTCGAATATCGATATTACCTTTTGCATTATATCTTCGTCAATAGGATTTCTCGATTCTGGTTTGAACATATCCGAGATCAGGGGCAGTTCCTGGCCCTCGTCGATTCCGCATACTTTGACGCCGGCGGCGGCCCACTCGGCCTTCATGTCGTCGGCATTCACGATGGTCGAGTTCGTGGTGCAGACATAGGGAACGATAGGGAGGCCTGCTGCCGCACCGATCAACTCTTCTACGACTTTCTTGGTGGCAAGAGCTCGCTCGACGGGCGAGGGTTTGGAATCTTCTTCCGAGAACCAGCGGATTTCGCCGTCGATGACTTCGTTTCCGGCGATCCAGGCGCCGTGGGACGCATCGACTTGGACAAGCGCGATTTCGGAATCACAAAGGGCGAGATAGTCTACGCCGTCGTGTCCTATTCGTATTTCCGATAGGAGCTTTGCGCCCGAACCGATAAGCAAGTTTTCCATGGCCGAGTTTTCGGCTTCCGATATTCGGCTGAATCCCCACTTGGTGATAGGGCGGGGCGCTGTGGGCATTGGCGCGGGCGGCATCACTTCTGGTTCGACAAGTGTGGGCAGGGCTTCGGCTGCCTCAGGTTTCTTTTTCTTCTTGCCGTCAAGGTTTGCGTGGCTAAGTATGTGTTCGGGTTCGGCTGCGGGCGCGGGCATAGGCTCGGCCGCTTCGGCGTTCGCGTTGACTTTTTCCATTATTTCGCGGATCTTGGCCTGCATTTCCGCGCGGTTCTTTTCCTCGTCCATATCAAGCTCGGGCGAAGGTGTCGGCATCGGCATGGGCGCAGGCGCTGTCATTGGCCCAGGCATAGGGGCAGGACGTTCCACAGGGTTCTCAAGGACTACCTTTTTCGGTGCGGCATAGGGGGTATCGTCGCGCTTTGGCTGTATTTCTTCTGCAGCCGTTGCCGCTCGGGCTTTGGAGGCGGCCGCGGCGCGTTCTTCGGCCTTTACGGCCTCGGTCTTGAGTGATTCGGGAACGTTGCTCGAATCGGCTTCCTTTTTCGGCTCGCTAGGTTCCTCGGCCTTGGGCTTTTTTGGTTCCCAGTCCATACAGTCCTTGCACCATATCACACCGCCGAAACCGTATGTCATAAGGCCTGCTCCGGCGATGATAAGGAGCATCGAGCCATACTTGGCGCCAAGGATTCTGCCGTCTGCGAACATCTGGAAGAAGATTTCGATATGACGCATGTTAAGTATGTTGAAGCGATATCCGTGCCACATCATCGCGCGCAAAGCTATGAACGCAAGCGCAACGACAATGGCGATTTTAACGAATCCAAAAAACTTTTTCATAGTGTTTCCTAGGTCTTTGAGGCGATTATAAACTAAATAATATTTTTTGTCAAGAGTTATTTTCAGGTAAGTTTAAGCACGTCCCCACTACTGTCATTCCCCGCGCGCCCCACCCGTCATTACCCGGCTTGCGTCAGTCCTCCCGAAGCTTTAGCGAAGGGGGAACCGGGGTAATCCAGTCAAGCCTATTGAAGCTTCCCTGAGAAACAGGCTTTCGCCCGCCCGGAGCGTTTACTGTCCGCTCCAACAAAAAACTCCCCTCCAAGGAGGGGAGTTCCAGTCTTAACCAAACGGATTACTTGCAGCCGTTGTTAAGGAACGCGCCGGTGGACGCGCCGAAGATGCCGAACGTCAAGGTCGTGCACTCGCGGTTGCCTTCTTTGACGGTGACGGTGCCGCATGCGCCAAGGGCGAGAAGGGCAAGAGCCAATACAGTTTTTTTCATTATTTTCTCCTATAAGTGGGGGCATGATTACCCCGACCATCCTATAGTAGCACCCGCGTTTACCCTTATCAAGGGAAAATTTTCACTACCTAGACTTGCCTTTGCAGTGGCTTTTCTTTTTCCTGCGTCCTCTGTCATAGCCGGGCGTATGGTTCCGGCGGTCGCCGACATTGCTGCGTGGCCATTCGACCGGTTTGGTATCTTCGAATAGGCGTTCGACATCGGCTCCGCGTCCCGCCGAGGTTGCTTTTCTTATCCAATTAAAAAATGTTTTCATTTTATACCTTCAAAAGTGCAGCTTGGCGCTCGACCATTTCGGCAAGCGAACGTTTGCGAGCCTCGATGACCTCGGGTTTAGCACGCGACACGAACAATTTATCCGCGAGTTGTTTGTTAAGCGATTCGATTCGCGCCGCGATTTCGGCAAGCTCTTTGGCCGCCGCGGCCTTGTCGCCTTCGGCCTTGGCCTTTGCCGCCGCGATCTCAAGATCAAGCGCGAATTTCTCGGCGACCTCTTCTTCTATCGAATTAAGGTCGGCAATCTCGGCAAAACCTTCGCGGATCAAATCGACATCGTTGCCAAAGCCAAGCTTCTGCCAAAGCTCCGCCGCGATGAACGGCGCCACAGGCTGAAGTACTTTGAGTATATTTCCAATGACGAACCGCGCGACCTCGACCGTTGTCTGGGACATATCCTTCTTTGCCGCTTCGATAAAGGTCGAGCAGAAATCGTCCCATACGAAGTGATAGATGTTTTGAGCATACTCGTCGAAACGCAGTTCGGATAAAAGCATAGCCTTGTCCGCGTCCGCAATCATCTTGTCCATTCGGTCCAAAATCCAACAACACGCGGGCGAGCAGCTTGTATAACGTCCCCCCACGCTGCTGGCCACGCCCTTCATCTCCCAAAACGAGATTCCGTTCAAAAGCTTCGTTAAAAACTTCCGTGCGTTTTCCACATTCGAAACGCCGAAAGGATTCACTCGGTTCTGGTTGCATGCGGCACAGATCGCGAAACGCACCGCGTCGATTCCGAATTCGTCGACAAGGTTCATGGGACTGATCACGTTGCCCTTGGTCTTGCTCATTTTCTGGCCGGCCTCGTCTACGATCATGCCGTTAAGCATAACGGTGTCGAAGGGAAGTTTGCCGGTAAAGTAAATGCTCATCATCACCATTCGCGCGACCCAGAAGAAGATGATGTCGTGCGCGGTGCCAAGGAATTGGTTGGGGAAATATGTTTTGAAATCTACTGCGTTTTCGTCGGGCCAGCCGAGCGTTTCCAATGGCCACAAGCCGCTTGAAAACCATGTATCAAGGGAATCTTCGTCCTGAATCAATCCCGCCGGTGGATTGTCGCCCACGTATGCGACTTTGCCGGCGGCATCGTAATATACCGGCACGCGATGACCCCACCAGATCTGGCGGCTGATACACCACGGTTGTATATTTTCAAGCCACGAGTACCAGGTGTTGACCCAAACCTCGGGCACGAATTTCAATTCGCCCGAGCGCGCCTTAGCAACCGATTCTGCGGCAAGTTTGGACACGTCGCAAAACCACTGCGGCGTAATCATGGGTTCCAAAATAGTGTTTCCACGCTCCGCCCGCGGCACGGTGTGAGTGCAGGGCGCCTCCTTGACAAGCGAGCCCTCCGCCGTAAGCATCTTCAAAATCTCCGCCCTCGCGGCAAAACGGTCGAGCCCCTCAAGCGCCGGCACAAATCCGCCGCATATTTTGCCAAGCTTGTTTATTACCTGTATCTCGTCGAGGTTGTGGCGCTTGCCCACTTCGTAATCGTTGAAATCGTGGGCGGGAGTGATCTTGACCGCGCCTGTGCCCTTTGTCATGTCGGCGTATGCGTCCGCGACAATCGGAATGCGTCGACCGACAAGCGGAAGTATCACGAACTTCCCGATCAAATGCTTATAACGCTCGTCGTCGGGATTGACCGCGACGGCTGTGTCGCCAAGCATGGTTTCGGGCCGCGTCGTCGCGACGACAATCTTCTCGACGGAATCTTCGACGGGATATGCGATGTGCCAGAACGTGCCGGCCTCCTCGGAATTGATAACTTCCAAATCGGACACGGACGTCTGCATCGCCGGGTCCCAGTTGACCATTCGCGTCGCGCGGTATATAAGGCCGTCTTCATACATCTTCTTGAAAGCATGAATGACCGCGGAATTGCAATGCGGCGACATAGTGAACGCCTCGCGGCTCCAGTCAAGCGAGAATCCCATGCGGCGGAGCTGAGCGCGGATCTCGCCTCCGTAAAGTTCTATCCATTCCCAAACGTGTTTCAAAAATCCCTCGCGCCCAAGCGTGCGGAAGTTGATTCCCTCGGCGGCAAGCTTTTTTTCGACAAGCATTTGAACAGGCATGGCGGCGTGGTCGGTGCCGGGCAACCAAAGCACGTCCTTGCCCTTCATGCGTTGATAGCGGGCAATTACGTCTTGGCGCATGAACGAGGCGGCGTGGCCGACGTGAAGGCTGCCGGTGATGTTCGGCGGCGGCAGCATCATGCAAAAATGCTCCTTGGTGGATTTCGGATCGGCGGTGAAATACCCTTCCGCCTCTTGTTTCGCGTATAATTCAGCCGCGTATTTATTATTGTTTTCGTATGCCATGGTGAGAATAATTATATTCTTAAGCGTATAAAATACAAGTGGGAAATTGAGGGTCAAGCAAGACACGCCGCCCCCACGCAGTCGTCGCGCGTAGCGAGCAAGCTCGCTGGAAAGCTACAATATACTTGACCAGGAGCCACGCGGGCGCTATACTCGCCCCATGAAAAAAGTTATCATAGGCATTCAGGGCGGCGCCGGCAGCTTTAACGAGCAGGCCGCCAACAAATATATCCAAACCAACAAAATCGCAAACGCCGAGATAAAATATCTCTATACGTCCGACAAAGTCCTCTCCGAGCTCGAAGCCGGCAAGATCGAAATCGGCGTGCTTGCGGTCTATAACCGCCGCGGCAAGTTCGTCGATGAAACGCTGGCCGCGCTTATGAAGCATAGCAAGTCCGACGTCATCGACATGGTGGCGATCAAGATTTCCCACCACCTTATGAAACGCCGCGACGCCGAGTTTGCAAACATAAAGCAGATCGTCGCGCATCCCCAGGTTTTTGACCAGTGCAAGGAGAATTTGAAACGCAAATATCCCGACATCGGCACGAAGGTTCTATCCGGCGATCTGGTCGACACAGCCCGCGCGGCCAAGGCACTTGCCGAAGGCGAGCTCCCGCCCACCACGGCGATTTTGGGGCCCGAGGGCCTGGCCACCATATACGGTTTCGATATAGTCGAGAACAACCTCCAGGATTCCGATAATAATATAACTACGTTCCTTATCACGAGCGCATAGGGGCAAGCCATTACGTAATCATTGTTTGCGCGCCGCAGGCGGCCAATGCGCGCCGCCCTCGTGCGTTGGCTCACACGAGTGTTCGCCCGCCCGGACGTGCATGGTCCGCTCTTTGCTTGCAACCCTTCCTAAAATATGATATAATTCCCCGAAACCAAAGGGGGAGTTCCACATGCCGTTGTTCAATCTTAAACACAAGAAAAAATATTCCGTAGCCGTCTTCTGCGGCGCCTCGTTCGGCAAACGTCCGATCTATACGACCGAGGCGAAAAAGCTCGGCAACTTGATCGCCAAATCCGACATGCGCCTTGTTTACGGTGCCGGCGGAGCGGGTTTGATGGGGGTTGTCGCGCACGCCACGCTTGACGCCAAGGGGGATATATACGCCGTGACCGAGAAGGTCGTCGCGACCTGGGAACATCCGGTGAAAAACATCCGCTATCGCACCGCGCCCACGATTCAAAAAAGGAAACTCGAGTTCATCGAGCACTCCGACTCGTTCGTGATTTTACCCGGCGGCGCCGGCACGTTCGACGAGTTTTTCGATATATTCGTGAAAAAGTATATAGCTGCTCGCCACAAAAAACACGCCAAGAAAGTTTTGTTCACCGAGAACAGGCCGATAATCGTGATCAACATCGGCGGCTTCTACGACCCGCTTATCGCTATGATAAAATTGGCCGTGCGCGAGGGCTTCATGTTGCAAAGCGATTTCGAGCTTTTCACTGTGGTAAAGGACGCCAAGTCTGCCATCGAGGTTATAAAGAAACACCGCGCCGCGGCCGAAAAGGCCAAGGCCAGGAAGAAATAACCTGGTCATTCCGTGCTTGACACGTAATCCAGGAACTATATAATGTTGCCCTGAGGTCGGTTGGCAGAGTGGTTATGCAGAAGCCTGCAAAGCTTTGTACAGTGGTTCGATTCCGCTACCGACCTCCAAAATCTCCTTACGTAATCATAAATCGCGCGCCGCAGGCGGCCAACGCACGCCCACCCTCGGGCGTTGGCTATTCGCAAGCTCATACCCGCCCTTGGCGTGCTTTTGGCCGAGTTTTCCCACAAAAAACAAACCCGTTTTGCGTAGCGGCGGTTTACAAGCGTAGCAAAACTAGTATCCCTAATCAAAAGTACACTGAACGAAGTGAAGGACTTTTGATTAAGCGGTTTACCGACCTCCATACTTCTCCTTTATCTTCCCCGTGTCCCAATGATTTGTAAGTATATATTCGCCGTTCTTGCCCACCTGTTGTAATGTAAAGGCGTTGAAGGCAGTCCGCTCGCCGCGCGCCTCGATCACATCCTTGAATTTTTTCGCATACCCAAGCACGTTCAA
>WQWV01000014.1 GCA_009785175.1 Alphaproteobacteria bacterium | reverse complement strand
GGTAATCCAGTGAAGGATACTGTGTTATTTAAGCGAACAGAGTGAGCTTGCGCGCACACGCCGCCCCCACGCTGTCGTGCGCGCCATGCGGCGCTGCCGCCCGCTCGGCGTGTTTGCTTGCTCTATTCATACCCCCTTCGTTCGCAAAGTTCAAGGAGTTATTTGCCTTGCCTGCGCTTTTTTCTTGACAAAAGCATGTGGGGGGGGGTAAAAAAAACAAATGCATACCATAGATAAAATCGCAGTTGTCAAAGCCGGATTAGTCATAGATGAAAGCGGCAAGGAAAACATCAACATACTTATCTGCGACCGGCACAGCAATATCCTCGAGCGTATAATTATCACTGACAAGGATGCACATAGCCTCATGGCGAAGCTTGCATACCTGACCTCTCTATCCAAAATGAGCAAATAGGAAATATAGGAAATATATTATGAAAAAACGCGCCAAGCCCTCGACATATCAAGAATTGCTTTTCAAAGTAGGACCGGAAAAAGCCGCTGAAGCCGCCGTGTATGGCAGCCTTTCCGATTACCTTATAAACATAAGCGAAACCGCCAAACGGATTGACAGGATAAGGCGTCCCAACCGCCGCAGCAAAGCTATGGCTGCCTGCACCGAGGTTATACAAAGCGCCGTCAATTCCGTTGTCCACCATAAAAAGCAGTTGTTGAGAGCGACCAAAGGAAAAACCAAATGAATCAAATCGAAACCTGTTCAATAAGCGTCGGCTCCACATCTTCCAAAACCAGAACTGACAAGTTGAATTATGGCGGCGCAAAGGTTTTCGCCGAGCTCCGCTGCCCCGACGGCGCCGACCGCGTCTGTGCAAACGGCTGTCCGACGATAACTTTCTTCAACGGACTTAGAAACCATGCCGTCGCCGACGCCCCCAATCATTTCACCATGCAAAAGGGTATTTTTGCCAATCCAAGCCAGGGATTTGCCACGCTTGCCGGTTTTCGCGATCCGCTTGTTCGGGTTTGCGCTCTTTATCGCGAAATGCGCGGCGTAAGGGCCGGATAATAATTCCATACTTGATTGGAGATTTTAATAAAAAGCGCTAGCGCCCGGCTTGGCTACCTTCTACCGCCACGTCCGCCGCGCCCGCCACGCTCGCCGCCCGAAGGAGCGGTGGTGTTGCCGGTGCCGGCCAAGCAATGTGCCACCCGTTCCTGGGCGCAGCTTCCTACCCTTTGCCCAACTCCTTGGACACGAACCATCTCGCTTGCGAATTCACGTCCCGACGGGCGACATTCGTTTGCAAGCGCTGCCTGCACGCAGTTCCTGTCGTATTGGTTTCCGAAAAGACTTACATTCTGCGCCGAGACTTCGAGCGCTGCGAAAACTACAAAAAGTGCAACAAATATTTTTTTCATGTCCAACTCCTTGGTTTATATGCTAATTATATAATATTGATTTACTCAAAAGTCAAGGGCTTGGAAAACTTGATTTTATTGGTAAAAAATAGTATAATCGTCGGGAAAAGAGGGATCCATGGACCAATATTTATTGGCGATTTTAATAGCGTTTTTACCGCCCATTCTTTACACGTTTTCCAACTTGCTTGAAAGCCACATGAGCAACTCGAATTTCAAGAGCTCTGTGGCCATAGCATTTTATGGCAACGTGATAAACTTCTGCTTTGTCCCGTTCCTTTTGATATTCGGCATGCCCCAGGCGATACCGGATGGAATGTTGTGGCTTGTTCTTCTTTCTGCGTTTTGCTCGCTTGCCTATTTGATTCCATACTACGCGGCGCTAAAGGTGCTTCAGGTTTCCGTGGCGGTTTCGCTTTTCGCGATGTCGAGCCTTATCGTGCCGGTTCTGTCCTGGTTCGTTCTTGGCGAACGCCTGCATCCTCTTAATTATTTGGGTTTTGCGATAGTGATCGCCTCTTCGTTTTTAATATCCAAGGGCAGGGGAGCGATAAAACTTAACCGCGGATTTTGGTATATGGCGGTTGCGTGCTCTGTGGTCGCGGTTGATTTGATGATAGTGACCAAGCTTTTGATAGAAATGGATTGGATCAGCGTTCTGTTCTATAATATGATATTTACTTCTATGATGGTGTCCACCTGGCTTTTGGTCGCCAAATTGCGCCGGAATATAGTAAGGTCGTGGCCGACGTTCAAGGAGAATGCGGCACAGGTGTTTTTGTTCGATGGCCTTGATACGGCGGCGGCGGTTGCGGCGGTCTTCTCGCTCTCGGTGTTGCCCGTGGTTGTCAAAGACGGCATTTCCAATACCCAGCCGCTTTTCGTGCTTGCGATAGGTGTTTTGCTAAAGGTTCTTGGCGGAAGCAAGGTTGCGTTCAAGGAAAGCACCACCCGCCGCGAGATTTTAAGAAAAGCCTCTCTTTTGACCTTCATGCTTGCGGGTGTGCTGCTTCTTACGCTTTAATCTCCAGCGGGCACCCACGCGCCCATCGCCTAACGCCCACAAGAGGAGATTTGGGTTGTTTTTTAATCGTATAAAGTCAATATTTCCGCTTGACTTTTTCGCGCCCGCACACTATCATGCACCGGAATTTTAACGAAACTAAGGAATAAAATGCCTACAATCAACCAGCTTATCAGAAAGCCAAGGAAGAGCAAAACCGTCCGTTCGAAGGCCCCCGCGATGCAGAGGAATCCGCAGAAGCGCGGCGTCTGCACTCGTGTCTATACCACTACGCCCAAGAAGCCTAACTCCGCGCTCCGTAAGGTCGCTCGCGTCAAGCTTGTCAACGGCTACGAGGTCACGGCCTATATCCCCGGCGTCGGCCATAATCTTCAGGAGCACTCCGTTGTGATGATCCGCGGCGGCCGTGTCAAGGACTTGCCCGGCGTGCGCTATCATATCCTACGCGGTGTGCTTGATACGCAAGGCGTCGCCAACCGCAAGCAGGCCAGATCGCACTACGGCGCGAAACGCCCTAAATAATTTTAACCATAACCATTGAAGCAGGGCGGTTTTGACCCGCCCGACCCAAAAGGAGTAAATGTATGTCAAGACGTAATAAAACCAAAAAGCGCGAACTTCTTCCCGACCCCCGCTATAAGAATGTTCTTATCACCCAGTTTTCCAACTATCTTATGGAAGACGGCAAACGCACGGTAGCCAACGCGATTCTCTACGAAGCGATCGAGGGCATTCCCGGCGACAAGAAAATCGAATCCTTCATCGAAATCGTCGACAAGGTAAAACCTTCGCTTGAGGTCCGCGCCCGCCGCGTCGGCGGAGCCACCTATCAGGTCCCGACCGAAGTTTCCGCCACCCGCCGCATCGCGCTTGCGATTCGCTGGATCATCGCGTCCGCGAAAAAGCGTGGCGAGAAGACGATGGCCACCCGCCTTCTTGGCGAGTTCAAGGACATCCTTGCCGGCAACGGAAACTCGCTCAAGAAGCGTATGGACGTCCACAAGATGGCCGAAGCCAACAAGGCCTTCGCCCACTTCCGCTGGTAGTCGCCATGCCGGACGCCGAAGGCAAATCAACGATTTCAATAAACCTTGCGCCAAGGGGGATTTCCACCTCGGCGCTTTTTAATAGGAGAGCATAATGCCACGCACAACCCCGTTAAACCTTTACCGCAACTTCGGTATCATGGCGCACATCGACGCCGGAAAGACCACCACGTCCGAGCGTATACTCTACTATACCGGCAAGGTTCACAAAATCGGCGAAGTCCACGACGGCGGCGCGACCACCGACTGGATGGAGCAGGAACAGGAGCGCGGCATAACGATCACCTCGTCCGCCATCACCGCATTCTGGGCCGGCCATCGCCTGAACCTCATCGACACCCCCGGGCACGTCGACTTCACCATCGAGGTCGAGCGCTCGCTTCGCGTCCTTGACGGCGCGGTCGCTGTCTTCGAATCCGTTTCAGGTGTCCAGCCGCAGTCCGAAACCGTCTGGCGCCAGGCGAACAAGTATAACGTCCCCCGCATCTGCTTTATCAACAAGATGGACCGCATCGGCGCGAACTACAACTACTGTCTTGAAACGATCAAGAACAAGCTCGGCGCATACCCGCTTCCCATCGCGTTCCCCATCGGAGCCGAGGACACGTTCCGCGGCCTTGTCGACCTTGTGGAAATGAAGGCTCACATCTGGCCGGCCGGCGCCGACGACCTTGGCGCGAAATACGACATCGTGGAAATCCCGGCCGAGTTCAAGGCCGAAGCCGACAAACTTCGCGCTGCGCTTGTCGAAAAGGCCGTCGAATTCGACGATGCCGCTATGGAAGCATACCTCGAGGGCAAGGAACCCGACACCGCGACGCTCAAGTCCTGTATCCGCAAAGGCACCATTGCCATGAAAATCTTCCCGGTCATGCCCGGCAGCTCGTTCAAGAACAAGGGCGTGCAATACCTCCTTGACGCAGTCGTCGCATATCTGCCAAGCCCGCTTGACGTTCCCGCCATCAACGGTGTGAATCCCAAAACCGGCGCCGAGGACAACCGCCAGGCCTCGGACGAAGCGCCGTTTTCCGCGCTTGCGTTCAAAATCATGAACGACCCCTATGTCGGCAACCTCACGTTCACCCGCATCTATTCGGGCAAGCTCGAGGCCGGCTCGTATGTTTACAACTCGGTCAAGGACAAGAAGGAACGCATCGGCCGTATGGTCATCATGCAGGCGAACTCCCGCGAGGAAATCAAAGAAGCCTACGCCGGCGATATCATCGCGCTCGTCAGCCTGAAGGACACCACGACCGGCGATACCCTCTGCGACGAAACAAAACCGATTATCCTTGAAAAGATGGACTTCCCGGATCCCGTTATCGAGGTTGCCGTGGAACCCAAGACCAAGGCCGATGTCGAGAAGATGGGCCTCGCGCTTCAAAAGCTCGCTGTCGAAGACCCCTCCTTCCGTGTCGCCACCGACGACGAATCAGGCCAGACGATCATCAAGGGCATGGGCGAACTTCACCTCGACATCATCGTCGACAGGCTGAAGCGCGAGTTCAAGGTCGACGCCAACGTCGGCGCGCCCCAGGTCGCATACCGCGAAACGATTTCGAAAACATGCGAGCTTGAATACACCCACAAGAAACAATCCGGCGGTTCCGGCCAGTTCGCGAAAATCAAACTCCGCTACGAGCCCATGGAAACCGGCGCAGGCTTCGAATTCGCCTCCGAAGTCGTCGGCGGCAACGTGCCCAAGGAATATATCCCCGCGGTCGAGAAGGGCTTCAAGATGGCCAAGGAAAACGGCACCATCGCCGGCTATCCGACCACCGACTTCAAGGTCGTGCTTTTCGACGGAGCGTATCACGAGGTCGACTCGTCGACCATGGCGTTCGAAATCGCCGCCCGTGCCGCTTTCCGCGAACACATTCCCCAGTGCGGACCCAAGATTATGGAACCCGTAATGAAGGTCGAGGTGGTCACGCCCGACGAATACATGGGCGACATCATCGGCGACCTCAACTCGCGCCGTGGCCAGGTCAACAACATGGACTCCGACGGCAACGCCCGCGTCATCAACGCCTCGGTCCCGCTTGCCAACATGTTCGGCTATGTGAACACCCTACGCTCGATGAGCCAAGGCCGCGCGTCTTACTCCATGGTCTTCAGCCACTACGCCGACGTTCCCAACAACGTCGCCGAAGAGATAAAGGCAAAGGCCGGCAAATAATATTAACTAAGCTGTTCCGGGACGAGGGGTTCTCCCGGAACAGCTGTATAAAAAGGAACCTCGCATGAATATAATCAGCCCAAGCACCCAGGCCAATATCGACAGGATATATGAAAACGGCCTTAGAAATTACAATATCTATACCACTCCCGATAGACGCGACGTCAAGAAAAACTCGGTCGGTCGCCCCAAGAAACGCAAAAAGCAGTTAGATCCCGCGGCCGGCGATATAGACGCCGCCATTCGCAACATGCGCAATGGAAGGTGATTTTAACCCACAGGAGTCCGAACATGCCCGTCTCACACAGAATTATAAACTACGAGCCCAAAAAGCGCACTAATACCGCGCTACGTGAAAGGGCCGATAAAAAACGCATTGACGATCTTACAAAAGCTCGAAAAATCAATGGCGCCCAACTTGTCATGGACGTTAAAATGCCCGCAAAAAACTAACGGCGGCCTATCTCTCCGAGCTATCAGTTCGCGCCGACGCCGATGCCAGCACCCTGCGCTCCATACGCGCTATGTGCTGCAACATTTTCCGCATCGCATTCACTTGGAATTTTAACTCCGCGTCTTTCAATTCCTTCATCTTTCGCAACATCTCGGGACTCGTCCTTGCCTCTTCGTTTTCATAGTATTGCACACTTGAAAACCACTGTGCGTCCTTAAGCGCTTTGTCGTTGATTTCATCATAACTATTGTGTGTGATATAGGGTTTGGTTGGATCGGAGGGCAGGGCGGCGTCGCTAATTAATCGCGCCACGTCCGAGTTATGATTGTCGATATTGTCGTTGTCGCCATGACGCAAATGCTCGGCCACGACATTGCGCGCATCGTGCATAAGGCATTTAAGGGAGTATCCGATATCGACCTCCGAGAAAAGGTTAAGTATCGCCCTTGCGGCAAGGAAGTTGATTCTCCTTGTCCCGCCATCATACCAGCTATATCCGTGAAACACTTCCTTAATCTCGTCGTGCGTATTTATCGCCTCGACACTGTCCGTAAGGCCACAGGCCTTGTTTTCCACCACCCTCAAAGCGTTGAGTAGTTTTTGATCCGTGATATATTTTTCTATGTTTTTGATGCAATTTAAGGCGAAAACGAATTTTTCATCGTTATATCCGTTAATCGAGCTAAGCGCGCACCATGCTTCGTCATCGTGTTTAAGGATTTCAAGAACGTCCAGTGCCGATACGTTTTCATCTGTAAAATTCTTCAAAACATCTGTAATTTTTTTTCTCGTGGGAGCATATTTGGCTTCCGTTTCTTTGTTATAGCTGGACAGCTCGTAGAAAATGCGGTTAAGTTTTACGAATGGAGGTTTGTTTTCGATAGCGTAGACTTCGAAAACCGGTTCCTCAAGCGGCTGGCCCGGCAAAACCTTAGCGGCCTCAAGCCGTGGTTTTAATTTCGCCAATATCCTATCGGTTATCTTCATATAAACAAAATAGCCTTTTTTATAATTTTGTCAAGTAAGTTTTTATCAGTGGGTTCTGGCTATTTTAAGAGAGATCTTCGTTTTCTGGTTGTTAATTTTTGTTATAAGCTCGCGTGCACGGACGGGCACTATGCCGTTGGCGGCGGATACGATGGCAAGGTTTCGGACGAATCCGAACATATCGCCCTTATCATAATCGGATTTTATGCTAAGGTTCGAGTGCCGCACCTCGCGATGCCCGCAAAGGCTTATTGCCCCAATCGTCAAAAGATCCTCGGGCTCCAAAAGCCAATCGTCGTGCAGCTCGTAGTTTCCGGTAAAAGGATATTCGCTTATGGTGCCGATGTATTTCATTTTAGCGTCCTGTTTGGCAAAATCCGCCTCAAGCGCCCGCATCATATCCCTAAGGAGTTTTTGAAGTCTTTCGTCGGAATCCACAGTGGCGGGCAGATTCCTATCTGCCGGCTGAACATGCGTTATCGACATATCCTCATTGCGCCATTTTTTACGCAACTCTTCGATTTTATATTCTGTCTCAAGTGTGATCATGTGGTCAAAGAATTTTCGAACGAAATCCCCGGCGCGGTCTTTGATTTGCATGATCGGTTTAAGGAATGCCATCTGATCTTTGGCATTAATTGGCTGTTCGTAAATATTGAAGTATAGATTTGTGATTTTGCCGAACTTCGCCTCGTATCCCTGCCAAAATCGGTTAAGCGCGCCCATGAAGGCAAGGTAATGCTTGATATGCCCCATCTGCTCTTCGGGCAACGGTTGAATTGAAAAGTCTGGAATGACAAGGGCGCCGTGCTGCTTCATATTGATTTTTTACCTCGCTCCGCCGACTTTTGTCAAGGTATTTTAGCAAAACCCCTTGACAAATCCGCAATCCCCTGCTAGATTCACACCCGTGAGTTTATAGGGCCCGCAAGCGATTCGTCGAACTGCCCGCCCGCAAATCCGCAAAAAAGCCAAGGAACGCAAAAAAGTCCTTGCTTTTTTGTTTGAATACCTCTACACTCGCGCGGCCTTAGGGCACCAACTCGCCGGAGTTAAAACGAGAATAGCTGTTTGCAAAACCAAAGGAATTTATAAATTATGGCAGGCTCCAACATAAGAATTCGCCTCCGCGCCTTCGAAAATCCGATACTGGACGAAGCGGTGCGCGAAATAATCTCGACGGCCAAGCGCACCGGCGCCGACGTCGTTGGCCCAATCCCCCTTCCGACGAAAAAGGAAAAGTTCACCGTCAACCGCTCGCCCCACGTGAACAAGGAATCGCGCGAGCAGTTCGAAATCCGCACCCACAAACGCGTGCTTGATATCTTGAATCCCACTCCGCAGACCGTTGACGCGCTTATGAACCTCAACCTCTCCGTCGGCGTTGATGTGAAAGTTGAATTGTAGGTGTATGATGAGAACAGGTATTATAGCATATAAAGTAGGCATGACGCGCATATTCGATGAAAACAAGCGCCATGTCCCCGTCAGCGTCCTCAAGGTCGACAACGTCCGCGTTGTGGGCGTCATGACCAAAGAAAAGAACGGCTACACCGCCGTCCAGCTTGCCGCCGGCACCGCCAAAGAGAAAAGGGTTTCCAAACCCGTCCTCGGCCACCTCAAGAAGGCCGGCTCCGGCGCCGCCAAAGCCATCAAGGAATTCCGCGTAAGCCAAGATTGCCTCCTAAACGTCGGCGACGAAATCCTTCCTTCGCACTTTGTCGCGGGCCAGTTCGTCGACATCTCGGGCCTTACCATCGGTAAAGGTTTCGCCGGCGGTATGAAACGCTGGAACTTCCGCGGACTCGAAGCTTCGCACGGCGTTTCCATCACTCACCGTTCGATCGGTTCGACCGGTCAGCGCCAAGAGCCCGGCAAGGTGTTCAAGGGCAAGAAGATGCCCGGCCACCTCGGTGTCGAAAATATCACCATTCAAAACCTAGTAATAGTCGAAGCAAACGACGCCGACGGATACATTCTTGTCAAGGGCGCCGTCCCCGGTTTCGACGGAGCCATGGTCTGCATCTATGACGCGATTAAAAAACCGCTTCACAAAGATCTTCCCATGCCCGCAAGCTTGAAAAAGGCCGCAACCTCCGCCGCTCCTGCCTCCGAAGCAGAAACCGCGCCCGTTGCCGAGGCCCCCGCCGCCGAAGCGCAGGTCGAAGCTCCCGCCACCCAAGAAGAAGTCAAGGAGTAAGCCATGCAATTCGATGTAATCACTCTTGATAACAAATCCGCCGGCAAGGTGGAGCTCTCCGATGCGATATTCGGCGTAGCCCCCCGCGGCGACATAATCGCCCGCGTCATCAAATGGCAGCTTGCCAAACGTCGCGCCGGCACCCACTCGACCAAGGTCATATCGGAAATATCCGGCACGACCAAGAAGCCCTTCGCGCAAAAGGGAACCGGCCGCGCCCGTCAGGGTTCGCTCCGTTCGCCCCAGATGCGCGGCGGTGCGGCTCTATTTGGTCCCCGTCCCCAGGACTTCACCCACGACCTTAACAAAAAGATTCGCGCGCTTGGCCTTAAAATGGCCCTTTCCGCGAAACTTGCGGACAAGAAGCTTGTCGTGATCGATTCCGAAAAGCTCGCCACGCCCAAGACCAAGGAAATGAAAACGAAGCTTGACGCCATGAAAATTGCCAAGCCGCTTTTCATCGCCGGCGAAGCGGTCGACACCAACTTCGCGCTTTCGATCGCGAACGTTCCCTATGTCGACGCTCTGCCTGCCATCGGCGCGAACGTATACGACATTATCCGCCACGACACGCTCGTCATAACCAAAGACGGCCTCGCGGCGCTAACCAAAAGATTGGAGGCCTAATATGACCAAGGCAAAAACAGCTCCGGCAACAGCGGTTTCGACCAAGACTTACTCCGTCCTTGTCCGCCCGCTTATCACGGAAAAGGCCTCGCTCCTTGTCGAGCAGGGCAAGATAGCGTTCGAGGTCGCGCCCACCGCCACCAAGAAGGATATCAAGGCCGCCGTCGAAGCCCTCTATAAAGTAGAGGTCAAGGCCGTCAACATCACGAACCGCCCCGGCAAGCAAAAACGCTTCAAGGGCGTTCTTGGCAACACAAGCACCATCAAAAAGGCGTATGTAAGCCTTGGCGCGGACGCCAAGATTGACATCATGGCAGAGGTGAAATAATCATGGCAATACTTAAAAAATACAAACCGACCACTCCTTCCCAGCGCGCGCTTACCACTATCGACCGCTCTGAACTCTACAAGGGCAAGCCGGTCAAAAAACTCACCGTCGGCAAGAAAAAAACCGGCGGCCGCAACAACGCCGGCCACCAAACCAACCGCAACATCGGTGGCAGACACAAACAGCGCTATCGCCTTATCGACTTCAAACGCAGCAAGCGTGATGTCGTAGCGACCGTCGAGCGTATCGAATACGACCCGAACCGCACCGCCTTCATCGCGCTTATCAAATATGCTGACGGAGAGCAGGCCTATATCCTCGCGCCCCAGCGCCTTGCCGCAGGAAGCAAGGTCGTGGCCGGCGAGAACGCCGATATCCAAATCGGCAACGCGCTCCCGTTGAAAAACATTCCCATCGGAACCATCGTCCATAACGTCGAGCTCCAGCCCGGCAAAGGCGGCCAAATCGCCCGCTCGGCCGGCAGTTATGCAAGCCTTGCCGGTAAGGACTCGGGCTTCGCGCAAATCAAACTCGGCTCGGGCGAACTCCGCCGCGTATCCGGCGATTGCTATGCCTCGATCGGCGCGGTATCCAATCCCGAGCAAAGGAACGTCGTAATCGCCAAGGCCGGCCGCAGCAACTGGCTTGGTCGCCGCCCCCATGTCCGCGGAACCGCGATGAACCCCGTCGACCACCCCCACGGCGGCGGCGAGGGACGCACCTTCGGCCGTATCCCCGTGACCCCGTCGGGCATCCCGACCAAGGGCTACCGCACCCGCAACAACAAGAAGACGAACAAGTTTATTATCCGTTCGCGCCACTTGGCCAAGAAAAAGAAATAAGGAGTAGTAAATGACACGCTCAGTTTGGAAAGGCCCCTATATCCACCCCTCGCTTTTGAAAAAGATCGAGGCTGCGATCGCGGCCAACGACAAGAAACCCATCAAGACTTGGGCCAGAAGCTCGACGATTCTCCCGCAGTGCGTCGGTCTCACCTTTGCGGTGCACAACGGCAACAAGTTCGTTCCCGTCCTTATCACCGAGGTCATGATCGGCCACAAGTTCGGCGAATTCGCGCTAACCCGCACGTTCAAACAGCACAAGAAGAACGACGCGACCGCAGCCAAGAAGTAAGGAAGACCACTATGGAAAAAAGATATAACATCAAGGAAAACGAGGCCCGCGCCTTCCTCCGCCAGGTTAAAACCTCGCCGCAGAAGCTGGGCCTCCTTGCCCGCCAAATCGCCGGCCTCCCCGTCGCCAAGGCGCTCGAGCAGCTGCAATTTTCGGCCAAACGCGTTGCCGAGGAAGTCAGGAAGCTCCTCCTCTCCGCCATCGCGAACGCGGAAAATAACTACAAGCTCGACGCCGACAAGCTGATCGTCAAAGAAGCTTATGTCGGCAAGGCGCTCGTCCTTCGCCGCTTCCATGCCCGCGCCCGCGGCCGTGGTGCCGGCATCAAGAAGCCGTTCGCCAACATGACCATCATCGTCGCCGCGCCGCCCGCCGAGGCCAAAGCTGAAAAAGCCGCCAAGCCCGCCGCCGCGAAAAAGGCTCCCGCCGCAAAAAAAACCACCAAGGAGGCTAAATAATGGGACAGAAAATCAATCCTATTGGATTAAGGCTTAATATAAACAAAACCTGGGACTCCCGCTGGTTCGCCGACGAAACCTATCAGGCGCAGTTGATAAGCGACCTGAAGATCCGCCGCTTCATCGACAAGAAATTGCGCGAGGCGTCCGTTTCCCGCGTCGTCATCGAACGCATCGCGAAAAAGGTCAACGTGGTCGTCTTCACCTCGCAACCCGGCCTTGTCATCGGCAAGAAGGGCTCCGACATCGACTCCCTTAAGAAGGAACTCTCGAAAATCGCGAAAACCGACGTCAACGTCAGCATCGTCGAAGTCCGCAAAGCCGATACCGACGCCACCATCTCGGCCAAGGGCATCGCCTCGCAGATCGAGAAACGCATCAGCTTCAAACGCGCCATGAAAAAGGCCGTGCAAAACGCTCTTCGCGCTGGTGCCAAAGGAATCAAGGTCACGGTGTCCGGCCGTCTTGGCGGCGCCGCGATCGCCCGCTCCGAAGGCTACCGCGAAGGCCGCGTCCCGCTTCACACACTCCGCGCCGACATCGATTACGGTGTCGCCCGCGCCCAAACGCCCACCGGCATCATCGGTATCCGCGTCTGGATCTACCGCGGCGACGTGGTCAACAAAGAGGCTCTTGCCGGCGACCGTCGTCAAAGCTCGTCGGCCGCCAACGCCGCAACAAGCGCAATGGCTTAAGAAAGGGAACAATCATGTCAATGTTGCAACCTAAGAAAAGAAAACACGCCAAAGAGTTTAAGGGCCGTATCCACGGCGAGGCCAAGGGCGGCACCACGCTCGCCTTCGGTTCCTTCGGACTAAAGGCGCTCACTCCCGACCGCATAACCGCCCGTCAAATCGAGGCCGCGCGCCGCGCCCTTACCCGCGCCATGAAGCGCCAGGGCAAGGTCTGGCTCCGCATATTCCCGGACATTCCGGTATCCAAGAAGCCCAACGAAGTCCGTATGGGTAAAGGCAAAGGCCCGATCGAATTCTGGTGCTCGCGCGTAGCTCCCGGCCGTATATTGTTCGAGGTCGACGGCGTGCCGGAATCCGTGGCCCGCACCGGCTTCACCCTTGCCGCCGCGAAATTGCCCGTGAAAACGAAAATCATCACAAGGACGGAGGTCTAAATGAAGGACAAACTTGAAATCAACAAGCTAAAGGACGCCTCGACCGCCGACATCTATGCCCGCGTCGTCGAGCTGACCCGCTCGCTTATGAACTTCCGCTTCGCCCGCTCTGCCGGCAACCTAAAGGACACGTCGCAAATCCGCAAAACCAAAAAGGCGATCGCGAAGCTCAACACTTTCGCCACCAAGAACTCGAAGAAAAAGGAAACCAAATAATGCCTAAACGAATACTCGAGGGCCGCGTAGTAAGCGACAAGATGACCTCCACCGTCGTGGTCGAAGTTGTCCGCCGCTTCATGCACCCGCTTTACAAAAAGTTTGTTTCTTCCTCAAAGAAGTACCACGCCCACGACACCACCGGCGCCAAGGTCGGCGATACCGTCCGCATCATCGAATGCCGCCCGTATTCCAAGACCGTGTGCTTCGAAGTCATGAAAGCCGAGGCCTAATATGATTCAAATGCAATCCGTAATGGGTGTTGCCGACAACTCCGGCGCCAAGAAGGTGCAGTGCATCAAGGTCCTTGGCGGCTCGCATATCCGCACGGCCGGCATCGGCGACATCATCGTCGTTTCGGTCAAAGAGGCCATGCCCAAGGGCAAAGTGGTCAAGGGCAAGGTCTATAAGGCCGTGATCGTGCGCACCAAGAAATCGATCCAGCGCGCCGACGGTTCGTCCGTCAAGTTCGACGAGAACGCGGCCGTGCTTGTCGATAACAACAAGAACCCGCTTGGCACCCGTATCTTCGGGCCCGTCGCCCGCGAACTGCGCGCCAAGGGCTTCATGAACATAATCTCCCTAGCCCCCGAGGTGGTGTAATGACAAAGCTTAAGATGAAAATCAAAAAGAACGACGACGTGATCGTCATCGCCGGCCGCGACAAAGGGAAAAAGGGCAAGGTCATCGCCGCCATGCCGTCCGAGCAGAAAGTGCTTGTCGCCGGTGTGAACATGGTCAAACGCCATCAGAAAGCCGACGCGCAGGGCAACAAGGCCGGCATCGTCGCTAAATCCATGCCAATCCACGTGTCCAACGTCGCGCTTGCCGATCCCAAAACCGGCAAAGCCACCCGCGTCGGATACAAAATCGAGAAGGGCGCCAAAACCCGTATCGCCAAAAAATCCGGCACACCCGTAGCGTAAGGAAATAAAATGACAATCCGTTTGAAAGACCTATACGAAAAGAAAATCCGCCCCGAGCTCCAGAAATCGCTTGGCATGGAAAACACTCTTTCCGTTCCGCGCCTCACCAAAATCGTCCTCAACATGAGCGTTGGCGAGGCAACAACCGACAAGAAGAAACTTGACGCCGCCGCCAAGGACATGACGACCATCGCGTCGCAGAAAGTAGTCCTTACCAAGGCCAAGAAGTCGCTTGCGAACTTCAAGCTCAAAGAGGGCATGCCGATCGGCTGCAAATGCACGCTCCGCGGCGCCCGCATGTATGACTTCCTCGATCGCCTCGTCAACGTGGCGCTCCCGCGTGTCCGCGACTTCCGCGGCCTTAACGGCAAGTCCTTCGACGGCAAGGGCAACTACGCCTTCGGTATCAAGGAGCAGATCATATTCCCGGAAATCGACTTCGACAAGATCGACAATATCCGCGGCATGGACATCATCGTCTGCACCACCGCGCAAAACGACAAGGAGGCCAAGGCCCTTCTGTCCGCGTTCAACTTCCCGTTCTACAACTAAAAAGGATTAAGAATGTCAAGGAAAAGTTTGATAGAAAGAAACGAAAAGCGCAAAAGCATGAGCAAGTCGCTTTCCAACAAGCGCGCTAAGCTTTTGGCCGTAGCCCGCAACCGCACCGCCGCGCCCGAAGACATCTTCGAGGCCAACGCGAAACTTGCGAAGTTGCCAAGGAACGCCGCGCCGACCCGCGTCCACAACCGCTGCGCCCTGACCGGCCGCCCGCGCGGATACTATCGCAAGTTCGGAATCAACCGTATCGAGCTCAGGAACCTGGCCAACGAGGGCAAGCTCCCCGGCGTCCGCAAGGCCAGCTGGTAATTCTAAAGGAAGGAAAAAACTATGTCGTTTTCAGATACAATCGGAGACATGCTGGCAAGAATCAGGAACGGTGCGAAAGCCCGCCTTGCCACGGTCATCACCCCCGCCTCCAAACTCCGCGAAGGCGTCCTTGACGTCCTTAAGGCCGAAGGATACATCGATGGCTACGAAACCTACGAAGTGCGTAAGGGCGTGCGCGAAACCCGCATCAGCCTCAAATACTTCGACGGCGAGCCCGTGATCAAAGACTTGAAGCGCGTGTCCACGCCCGGCCGTCGCTCCTACTCCGAAGCCATCAAAATCCCCAAGGTCCGAAACGGCCTTGGCGTCGCGATACTCTCAACCTCCAAGGGTGTGCTTTCCGACCATGCCGCACGCGCGCAAAACGTCGGCGGCGAAGTCCTCTGCTATGTGTTTTAACGAAGGGAAAATGAAATGTCGAAAATCGGAAAAAATCCAGTAAAAATCCTCGACGGCGTGAACGTATCCATCGCCGTCGCGGTTCTTACCGCCAAGGGCAAGCTGGGCGAAATCACTGTGGCGCTCCCGACCAACATACTTGATGTAGAAATCAAGGACGGCGAAGTATCGGTTCAGCCGAAATCCAAAGAAGACGCCCGCTCGCTTGTCATGTGGGGCACGATCCGCGCCCTTATCAACAACGCCGTCGTCGGCGTGGCCAAGGGCTTCGAAAAAACCGTCGAGCTAAAGGGCGTCGGCTACAAATCCGCGCTAAAGGGCACTACGCTAGTGCTTACCATCGGCTATTCGCACGAAGTGGAGTATAAGCTCCCCTCCGGCGTCAAGGCCGAAATCGTGGCGCCCACCGAAATCAAGTTCACAAGCGCGAACAAGGAGCTCCTCGGCCGCACCGTCGACGAGATCACCCAGTTCCGCAAACCCGACCCGTATAAGGGCAAAGGCATCCGCATCAAGGGTTCCTTCGTCCGCCGCAAAGAAGGCAAAAAGAAATAGGAGCGCATGATGTCAAACCAAACAAGAAAAGTCCGCAACCGCTATCGCACGAAAAAGACTAACAAGTCGCTCTCGCCGCGCCTCTCGGTCCACCGCACCGCGCGTCATATCTATGCCCAAATCATCGACGATAACAAGGGCATCACCGTCGCCGCCTATTCGACCAAGGCCAAGGACTTCAAGGGCAAAACCCACGACGTCGCCGCCGCCACCGCTGTTGGCGAGGCCGTTGCGAAACTGGCCCTCAAGGCCAAAGTCGAAACCGTCGTCTTCGACCGCGGTCAATACAACTATCATGGCCGCGTGAAAGCTCTCGCCGAGGGCGCACGCAAAGCCGGTCTTAAATTCTAAGAGGAAACGAATATGGCAATGAAACCCAAAGAAAAAATCCGCGAAAAAGATTCCGAATTTCAGGACAGGCTGATTGCGGTCAACCGCGTATCCAAAACCGTCAAGGGCGGTAAGAACATGTCGCTTGCGGCAATAGTCATCGTCGGCGACGGTCGCGGCCGCATCGGCTATGGCACCGGCAAGGCCAAGGAAGTGCCCGACGCGGTCAAAAAGGCGACCGAAGCCGCGAAAAAGAACCTTATCACCGTTCCCCTAAAGGACGGGCGCACGCTCCACCACGACATCATCGCCGACTTCGGCGCGGGCAAGGTTATCCTCCGCTCGGCCAAGGCCGGTACCGGCATCATCGCGGGCGGCCCCATGCGCGCCATCTTCGAAGTCGTCGGGATCAAGGATATTGTGTCCAAGTCCCAGGGCTCGAACAATCCCCACAACATGCTCAAGGCCACCTTCGCCGCTCTTGAATCCATCGCCTCGCCCAAATCGGTTGCCGCGCGCCGTGGACTAAAGATGAGCGACCTCATCGCCCGCCGCGATGGCAAGAAGGCCGCCGAGCAAGCAGAAACAGCCGAAGAAACAACGGAGGAATAACATGACCGCCGCCAAGAAAATCAAAATCACGCAAATAGCATCTGCCGCCGGCCGTATCAAGGCACAGATCGCGACCATCAAGGGCTTGGGCCTCGGCCGCCTCGGCAAAACCGTCGAGCGCGCCGACACCCCGGAAATCCGCGGCATGATTCGCGCCGTCGCCCACCTTGTCAAAATAGAGGAGTAATATGATGTTCAGCCTTACAACTATCCGCGATAAAAAAGCCGCCACGAAAAGCAAGATGCGCGTCGGACGCGGCATCGGTTCCGGCAAGGGTAAAACCTGCGGCCGCGGCCACAAAGGACAGAAGTCCCGCTCGGGCGTTTCTATTCGTTGGTTCGAAGGCGGCCAATCGCCGCTCTTCCGCCGCCTTGGAAAACGTGGTTTCAACAACGCCTTCTTCAAGAACGTGTTCGCGACCATCAACCTCTCCGAGCTTCAAAAACTTGTCGACGCCAAGAAAATTTCGGGCAAAGTCGACTACGCCAGCCTCCGGGCGTTGGGGGCGATTCCCTCCGCCGCCGATGGGTTGAAAATCCTTGGCCGCGGCGAGCTAAAGGCCTCGCTCGAGATTTCCGCCGCGGAATTCTCGGCTTCTGCGAAAACCGCGATTGAAAAGGCCGGCGGCAAGGTCATAGAATTAAAGGTTGCAAAACCCACCGGACGTAAGGTAAAATCGACCAAGCCCGCTTCGACCACGACCAGAATCGAAAAGAAGAAAGCGGCGAAAAAATAAAAGTATACGGGCGTAGAACGCGGCAATTGTTCCGCGCCCACCTAGAAGAGAGAAGGAATACATGAGCAACCTTGCTGAAAAACTTGCCTCGCGCATAAGCTTCGAGGATTTCAAGAAGGCGACGGAATTGAAAAAGCGCCTTTGGTTCACGTTGGGCATACTCATAATCTATAGGCTCGGTTCGTTCATACCTCTTCCCGGCGTTGACGCAAGCGTGGTCAAGGCATTCTTCGACGCGCAATCCGGCGGCGGCTTTTTGGGCATGTTCGACGTTCTAACCGGCGGAAACCTTTCCCGCATGACGGTGTTCGCGCTTAACATCATGCCCTATATCTCGGCCAGCATTATCATATCCCTTATGTCCACCGTCTATCCCTCGCTTATCGAGCTAAAGAAAGAGGGCGAGGCCGGTCGCGAAAAAATCAACCAATACACTCGCTACCTCACCGTGGCTATATGTATCGTCCAAGCATACGGCATGTCCGTCGGACTTGAACAGATGACTGGCGCCTCGGGCATATCCGCAGTTTACAACCCCGGCTGGTTCTTTAGATTTTCAACCATAGTGTCCCTAACCGGCGGCACGATGTTCGTCATGTGGCTCGGCGAGCAAATCACTGCGCGCGGCATAGGGCAGGGCGCATCGCTTATCATATTCTCGGGCATCATAGCCGGCCTTCCTGGCGCATTGTTTCAAACCGCAGAACTCGGCCGCGTCGGTCAGCTCTCTGGCGGCATGCTTGCGATCATCGCGCTTATCGTCGTGTCCGCCGTCGCGTTCGTTGTTTTCATCGAACAGTCGCAGCGCCGCGTGCTTATCCACTATCCCAAACAGACTTTCGGGGCACAGGTCAACACCTCGCACCTTCCGCTAAAGCTCAACACCGCGGGCGTCATACCGCCCATCTTCGCCGGCGCGCTCCTTAACATTCCGTCCGCCATAGCTATGTTCGCGGGCAATTCCAACTCCGAAATCCTTCAGGCGATGAACCGCGCGCTTACCCATGGCTCGATAACCTATTATATAATCTACGCAGGTCTGATCGCGTTCTTCGCTTTCTTCTATACCGCGCTACAGTTTAATTCCAAGGAAACCGCGGACAACCTTAAGAACCAGGGCGCGTTTATCCCTGGGATAAGGCCCGGCGATGCAACAGCGAAATACTTCGATTATTTGCTGTCCCGCACAACAGTTATCGGCGCGTCATACCTTGTCGCGATCTGCTTGCTGCCGGATATAATGATCACGCGCTTCGGCGTTCCGTTCTATCTTGGCGGCACGACGCTCTTGATCGTCTGCAACGTTATTTCTGACACCGTTTCGCAAATCCAGGCACAACTAGTTTCCGCCCAGTATCAAGGCATAATAGACGCTCAATCGAAACAAAAACGGCGATTCGTGAGAAGATAGGGCTAAGGAGAAAAATGCAACCTCAAAGCAAAAGGTATTTTACCTTCCTTGGGCCCATCGCGGCCGGCAAGGGCACACAATCCGAACGCATATCGAAAATCTACGGCTTCTATCACCTCTCGACCGGCGCGATGTTCAGGAACGAGATCGAGCGCGGCACCCCGCTTGGACTCGAAGTCAAGGATATCCTCGCCCGCGGCGATTTGGTGCCCGACGAGACGACGAACAACCTCGTCTGGAAAATCCTGAACGAAATCGACCTCTCCAAGGGTTTTATCCTTGACGGTTATCCAAGAAACCTTGAACAGGCGAAATCGCTTGACGAGATGCTCCGCCAATTCTCGATCGCCATCGACATGGCTATTAACATAGAAGTGTCCGAAGAGCGCATCATCGCGCGCCTCTCGGGCCGCTTCACCTGCGCGAAATGCTTCCATAACTATCACGACGTGGATATGCGCCCTACGGTCGAGGGCAAATGCAACGCCTGCGGCTCGCACGAGTTCGTGCGCCGCGACGACGACAAGCCCGAAGTTATAAAAAACAGGCTCAAGGTCTATCACGCGAACGTCGCGCCCATCAAGAGGTATTATCGCGAGCAGGGCAAGCTTTTCGAAATCGACGGCAACGAGAACGAGGCCGACATGATAACCGAGCGTATCCGAACGATAATCGAAATCGACAACGCCTCGACCGCTCCGCGCGTCCGGGCGCTTCGCACACGTCATAGCTAGGTCGCGCGAGTCGCTTTGGCGCAAGCTTGCCTCCACTCCCGTCATTACCCGGCTCGACCGGGTAATCCAGTGAATCATAAAGAAGCCTTCAGCCCAAAGGGCTGCGCGCTGGACGCCGCCCCCACGCATGGCCTGCGCGCCTTACGGCTTGCCCGCCCTGCTCGGCGTCCGTGGCTTGCTCTGGATTGTCCGCTACGCGTTCACCTCGTTCCCGGCTCGCGGGATTAATCATTGCCATACAATCCTCCCCATGCTATAATCCGCTTATGACCCAATTCTCCCGCGCCATCGCAAAAAACCGCCCGCTCGACGACAAGCATCTTTTCAAAAAGCGCGCAGGAGCCGCCGCCAAATATTATCAGCTCCAATTCGACGATAGCCTGCAAAACGACCTGCAAGCTCTGCATGAAATGTATAAACGCGGCGAGCCGTTCCGCATCTACGGCGCGCATACGAATCTTTATATATGCGACAACGGCTACGGCGGGCTTTTCGTCGACATCAGCCCGAAGCATTCTAAAATAGACGAGGCATTTGCCGCGCCCGCGAACGCAACTGTGTCCGAGCTTGTGAACAAGGGCGCCGCCGCCGGCTATGATTTTTCCGCGCTTGCGGGAATACCTGGAATGATAGGCTCGGGCGTCGCCGGCAACTCTGGATACTCGCCAAGTGGCAAGGCGTTCGGGGATTTCGTGGCGGGAATTACAGCTTACGATTTTGAAACGGGCAGGGCGATGGAGTTCGCCCCCGACGAAAACTTTTTCGCCGCACGCGATAGCTTTATCAAACGCGCGAACTCCGAAAGGTTCAGATACTTTATAACAGAAGTAAAATTCAAAGCGGACTTCATCGGCCCCGTTGCAGCCCGCGAAAAAGTCGCCGCCCAAATGGCAAAGCGCAAAACGCATTTGGCCACCGCGTTCGAAGAGGGCTCGGCCGGCTCGCTTTGGAATAATGAAAAACTCCGTCGCGAAACCGGCAATTCGTTTGCGATTATGCTTCGCGAAAACGGGGCGCTAAACGCCGACTTTAATGGCGCGACCTATAGCGCGAACGGAGCAAACTTTTTCATAACTACCGCCGCGACTACCGACAACGACGTAGCGAAACTTTTCGCGCATTCGATTTCAAAGGCGCACGAACTCTATGGCGCCGAATTGGAAAAGGAAATCGCCACGCTCGATACCGACGGCGAAATCGATTTGGCGACTTTTATAACAAGGAATAGTTGATTAATACCCGCGTGAACTTCGTCATACCGGGCTCGACCCGGTATCCAGTTAGTATATTAAGAAGAGTGGATTCCGGCTCGGGGCCGGAATGACGATTTAGGGCTTGACATTTGGCAAAATATCTTTAGAATAACCCGGCAACCTTTGCGAAATTTTTTGAAATATAAAAAATAAAAAAATATTTAAGCAAAGAAAAACAATAACTTAAGGAAACATAAATGGCTCGTATAGCTGGCGTGAATATTCCCACCGAAAAGTGCGTGAATATCTCCCTTACCTATATTTACGGTATCGGTCGCGATACCGCGAATAAAATCTGCGACGCGGTCGGCATAGCCCGCACCAAACGCGTCCACCAACTGACCGACGACGAACTGATCCAAATCCGCGAATTCATCGACAAGAACTATGAGGTCGAGGGCGACCGCCGTCGCGAAGTTGCGATCGACATCAAGAAGCTCCAGGATATGCGCTGCTATCGCGGTATCCGCCACACGAAGAAGCTTCCCGTCCGCGGCCAGCGCACCAAGACGAATGCCAGAACCCGCAAGGGCAAGGCTATCCCCGTCGCCGGCAAGAAAAAGATTACGAAGTAAGGACTGAAAATGGCAGAAATCAAAAAGAAAAAAGAAATAACCAAAAAGACCGAGCGCAAGAATATCACCAACGGCATTGGTTATGTAGTAGCCTCGTTCAACAACACCCGCATCACTATCACGGATTTGGCCGGCAACGTTATCGCCTGGTCGACTTCGGGCGTCCAAGGGTTTACGGGCGCGAAAAAATCCACTCCGTTCGCAGCACAGCAGACCGCCGAGGTCGCCGGCCGCAAAGCTATGGAGCACGGAATCCGCTACCTCGACGTCAAGCTTGACGGCCCCGGTACCGGCCGCGAATCCGCCGTGCGTGCGCTGCAAAGCCTTGGCATCACCGTGAACTCGATCGTCGACATCACGCGCGTCCCGCACAACGGCTGCCGCGCCAAGAAACCTCGTCGAGTTTAATCTCGCACAACGGTCATTCCGGCCACCGAGCCGGAATCCAGTGAATAAATTAAAAACCTAAAACCCAAGGGGCTCCAAATGATACAAAACAACTGGCTTGAACTAATCAAACCCGAACGCCTTGTCCTCGCCGGCGAAGACAAAGCGAAAAACACCGCGACCTTTACCGCCGAACCGCTCGAGAAAGGCTTCGGCCTCACGCTTGGCACCGCTCTGCGCCGCGTCCTCCTCTCCTCGCTACAGGGTTGCGCCGCCACCGGCGTCAAAATCGACGGCGTGCTTCACGAATTCGGCGCCATCACCGGCGTCAAAGAGGACGTCATCGAGTTCGTCCTTAACGTCAAACAGCTTGTCTTGAAGTCGCATTCCGAACACCCGCGCAAAATGACCCTTACCCACAAAGGCGAGGGCGTGATTACCGCTGGTCAGATCGAAACCTCGGGCGATGTCGAGATTGTGAACAAGGACTTCGTGCTCTGCCATTGCGATTCCGCCGCGAACCTTAACGTGGAATTCGTGGTCGCCAACGGCAAGGGATACCGCACCGCCGAGGAAAACAAGAAGGCGGAACAGCCGATCGGCTTCATCGCCATCGACTCGATCTTCTCGCCCGTGTTGAACGTCGCCACCGACGTCAGCCCAGCCCGCGTAGGCCAAAAGACCGACTATGAAAAACTCGCCATGACCGTCAAGACCAACGGCGCCGTATCGCCCGAGGACGCGCTTGCGTTTTCCGCCCGTATCCTTGTCGACCAGCTAAGGCTCTTCATCAACTTCGACGACCCCGAAGCGATCGCCGCCGCCGAGTCCGCGTCCGAATTGCCGTTCCCCAAGGTCCTCCTCAAAAAGGTCGACGAGCTCGAACTTTCCGTCCGCGCCAACAACTGCCTCAAGAACGACAGCATCACCTATATCGGCGAACTCGTCCAAAAGACCGAAAACGACATGCTCAAAACCCCGAACTTCGGCCGCAAGTCGCTTAACGAAATCAAGGAACAGCTGGGCCTCATGGGCCTCTACCTCGGCATGGACGTCGCCGGCTGGAAGGAAATGGAGCGCCCGAAAATTGAGGAACTCGCGAAGAAATACGAGAATCCTTATAAGTAATTACAACTGTTGTCATTGCCTAGCTTGACTAGGCAATCCAGTTAGTATAAACTCGTCTTTGCAAAGCGGCATTTTATAAGCGTAGCAAAGACATAGATTAACTAATCAAAAGTATTTTTGCGCAGCAAATAACTTTTGATTACACGGAGTGATTATGGCCGACAAAAAGAAAAACGATTGGGGAATTATAGAGTGGGGACTTTTCGCCTCTCTGATCTTCTCGTTCTTCTTCGTCGTGTCATTCTTCCCCGCGATGGGAGCCGCCGCAGCCAAAGGCGCCGCTGTCGCCTCGACCGGCACCGCCGCGATCGGCATGGGCATTGGCGCTCACCAGGCCGGCAATGCCTTGGGCGGTGGCAAAGGATAATAAAAATTTCCACTTGTGGAATAAAACGAAAAAACTAATCCGCTTTACCAGTTAAAGCAAAACGCAAAGAAAGGAACGCATCATGCGACACAATACCAAAGGACGCAAACTCGGCCGTCCCACAAGCCAGCGCAAAGGCTTGTTTTCGAACCTCGTCTGCTCGCTTATCGAACACGAACAGATTGAAACCACCATCGCCAAGGCCAAGGACACGCGTTTCTTCGCCGAGCGTATGATCACCTATGCCAAGCGGGGCACGCTTACCTCCCGCCGCCTTGCCGCCGCGTTTTTAAGAAGCGACGAAGCCGTCAAGAAGCTCTTCGACGTGCTTGGCCCCCGCTATGCCGCGCGCGCAGGCGGATACACCCGCGTCCTTAAATCCGGCATGCGCTATGGCGACGCCGCGCCCATGGGCATAATCGAACTTGTCGACCGCGATGTAGCGGCCAAGGGCGTGCGCCAAAAGAAGGACGTCGAGGCGAAAAAAGCCGCAGCCAATCCCGATTCCGCCGCAGAAAAGAAGGCCGCCGACAAACCAGCCAAGGAAAAAATCACTTCTACCAAGAAGGATTCCGGGGGCAAAGCCAAGTCGCAAACGACCGTCGCCGCGTCCGCTACCCGCAAGGTCATCGGAGTTTAGTCTTTAGAAACAAAACAACGAATCCCCTGCGAGAGTGGGGGATTTTTTCATTTCGCCAAAAGCAAATCACGCCGACCCGCCTTCACCCTGTCATACCGGGCTCGACCCGGTATCCAGTTAGCTTGGATTCCGGCTTCCGCCTTCGCGCGAGGCTTCGGCGGACATGCGGTGGCCGGAATGACGAAGT
>WQWV01000013.1 GCA_009785175.1 Alphaproteobacteria bacterium | reverse complement strand
TTTCATAAATCCTATATAACTTCTCACCAATATCATTTAAGTATGGAGAATCTTTAACCTTCCTAAATAATACCTTAGCAATTTCCAGCCTTTTGAACATCTGTTTATAGTCTTGCTGGACTTTCGGCTCTACAACCCACCTTTCCCAAGCGTCTAAATCTTTTTTCTTTTCGATATATTTAGGTAATAATTTAACGATATAATCGGTAATAGTTTTTGGCGTTCTGATGTTGGTAGTTGTGAATCCAAACATTCTATGCTGCGAGGTATGAGCACTAGATACAAACTCCTTTGTATCTATTTCGTTCAAAATAGATTGGATTCTCACCTTTTTCATAATTTTTCCTTCCAGGTATATTTATTATATCTTCTTTCCCCTTAAAATACCAGCCTTTTTTATTTTTCCAAATAGCGTATTTTACACAAAAATATGCTTCAAATCCTCGCTTCTATAATATATGAGCAAGCACTATGAAGATTTGAAGGCTGATATTAAATCTTGGTATCCAGGACAAAGCTTCACCGACAAAGAATTAAATGAAATGACTGATAAACTGATAGAGTTCTTCGCCTTAGGGGTAGAGTTCCTATGTCAACATGAGTTATCAATGTCCAAAGTTGAAAATGACTCCAAAGAGGCTAAAACACCTCTCAAACCCTAACAAATCAGCCATTTTATCAAAAATAGTCGCTTACAAACCTAATCTAGCACGATATAATAATATTAAACATAAGGAGCCACCCTATGAAACCACAAAAAATAGACTTTTCAGGACCATGCAAGCAAGGACTTATCTGGGCCAGAGTATCAAAGAAAGAACAAAAAGCCGGTGTATCTACCCATGCACAAATCAAGGATACTACCGCTTACTGTCATGCAAAACCTTTTAAGATAATTAAAACTTTTGATGTCGCTGAAAGTTCAACCAGAGGTAAAAGACCTGAGTTCCACGAAATGCTAGACCTAGTGAAAGCACAGACTGTCAAGACTGCTATTGTTGTCCATTGTATAGATAGACTTCAAAGAGGATTTAAGGAATGTGCAGAAATCGAGGAATTATTAAAAGAAGACAGAATAGAAGTTCATTTTTATAAGGAAGGTCTAGTCCTTGATAAAAATAGTCCTTCTTCTGATATTATGCGTTGGGACTTTGGAATACTTGGCGCAAAGATGTATGTCGGTGCTTTAAGAGACAATGTTAAGCGTAGTATGAATTATAATTGGGACAGAGGGATATGGCAGGGCCGAGCTCCCGTGGGCTATGTTAATATCCCTAAGACTGCTGATAAGAAACCATTTATAGAGATAGATACAGAGGAAGGCAGAGACGATAAAGTTAGAAGACTATTTAAGGAATATGCAAAAGGCACTCACTCATTAAAGACACTAGGAAAGCTAGTAAAGGAAATGAACCTATGTGTAAGAGGTTCAAAAGTTCCTATGAAGAAGAATCAAATTTACAGAACCCTTCGTAATCCTTTTTATTGTGGCACTATGCTAATCAATGGAAAGCTAATAGACCATATTTACGACCACCTCATTGATAGACCTTTATTTGAAGCAGTCCAAGATGTCCTAGACGGTAAGTCCCGTGCACCATTCAAGGCTGGATATGGTAATTATCCTTTTATGTTTCGTGGTCTTATTAAATGTGCTACCTGTGGCTGTGTAATAAGCCCAGAGCCACATACAAAGAAGAGCGGTAAACACTATCTATATCTAAAATGTAATAAAGGTAAAGGCCCATGTAGCCAGCCACACGTAAACGAAGTCAATATACTAAACCAATTAGATATAGAGATTTTTGATAAGATTCGTATTCCTGAAAGCTCTCTCGATAAGCTCAAAAAGAATGTTCGTGATTATCTTAAACAGAGAAGTGAGCTTGATGAAAGCACCAAGAGAAGCCTAAATCTACGTATCATAGAGAATAAAGAGACTAAGGATAGACTTTTGGATTTGTATCTAAAACAAAAAATCTCTGAGAATACCTTCAATACCAAAGACGCCGAATTGGATAAGGAAGCAACAGAATTAAATGACATGCTAACCAAGTATCAGACCATAGATAGCTCTGTAATCCAAAAGGCTGAAAGAGTGGTCGAATTTGCTGCAAGTATTGGAAATCTTATGAAAAGTTCACAAGTAGATATGAAAAGGGCTCTTTTAGGACTTTTACTAGTGAACCCGTTATTAAAAGGCACAAGCCTTTGTTTTGACTTGCAAAAACCCTTTGATAGCCTAGTGAAAATAGGCCAAAAGGAAAAATGGTGCGGTTGAAAGGACTTGAACCTTCACGGATTGCTCCACTGGAACCTAAATCCAGCGCGTCTGCCATTTCGCCACAACCGCGGCACGGTGGATTATATCACTTGATTTCGACAATACAAGGTGTTATTTTTATCGAATGTCCGCGACCGATTTTCTCATGCAAAGCCTTACTGCGCTCAAGAAGGAGCCGGTCGAACATAACCTCCCGCCCGAAGAATTGATCGAAAAAATCTTCCGCATAATAGTTTCCAAGAAGTTTAGGAAATACAGCGCGAAACCCGAGCTCTACGCTACGATAAAATCGGCCGTAAGCCTTGCGCTCAAAAACCAAACTCCGCTTCCGTTTTTGTTTCCACAGGGGGCATACAAACTCTGGCGCCTTGCCGAAACCCCGCGCGCGGACTGGGGCGAGCTGTTCTTCCTTATGCACGTGGCCAAGCCGCTGTGCGAGATCTGCGCGCTCCATAAACCCGGCGTCGAGTTCGACGTGCTTCTTGACGACATCATAGTCGAGCGCATGAATAATATCCCGCTTGCCGACATGCAGGCGTATATAGATTCTTACAAAGCCACCGCCAAATTTCTCAAACGGTTCCTCCCGGATAATTTCAACATCAAGTTCACAGGGGTAAGCCAACTCTATGAATCCGAGGCCGCATATTGGGCCGCGGTCGAGAAAAACCTCAAGGAGATCCCCATGCCGACGCTTGACGATTATTGGCGCCAAGTGATCGAGCTTAATTACAAACCGACGCCCGCCACCGCCGCCGATCCACTTTGGCGCGAGAAGTCCAAGCAAATCCACGACGCGCACATGACGGCCAAACGTGCGCCAGGCTATCACCTTGACCGCGACGACAAAGTTCTGTTTTTTGCACAGCCGATCGCCAATCCCGCATATCTTTCCGTCGGCACGACCAAGAATTCTATTGCGCGCCATTGGTGCGGCGTAGGGGTTTTGAAAAGGCGCGGCGATTCCTTCGAGATGACGAACCTCCCGCCGTCCCGCATTCCGCCGGCAACCGAAACCGTTTGGGAGGAAGTGAATTTACCCCCCCCCGCGCTTTCCGCCGAACCGAACTTCAAGAGGATACGAATCATAAATGAGTGAGCTCGTCCGCTTGGTAAACGCCAACGACCGTTTCATAACGCCCCGCATTCGTGGAAGCGCAAAGAAACCCGGCGAGTTCGTTCGCATAGCGGCTGTGATAGTGTTTCGCAGCAACGGCAAAGTCCTACTGGCGCGCGTATCGCGGAACAAGTCGATGGAGGCGCTTAAGTGGGCTTATTCCTCAAGCGGACACATTGACGCCGCCGAAACCACGCGACAGGCGGCATGGCGCGAGCTAAAGGAAGAACTCGGCATAACCGCCGCACTCAAAGACTTGAAGTTCATAGGCAAAACCCGCTCCGCCGCCGATAACTTTATCCATGTGTTCAAGCTCAAATCCGACACGCCCGCTACGTTCAACCCGGTCGAAATAGAAGAAATCAAAGAATTCACACCCGCCGAGCTCCGACAAATACTTAGCACCGATAGAAACCAATTCCGCAAATGCACTGGCGAGATATTGGATAGGATTCTTAATTAGCGTAATACAACCCGCTATCGCGAAAGCTTGAACTTGCGCCTTATATAGTTGCAAGTCATATTATCGAGATAGGCGAATATATACCTATACCAGCATTACCCGCGCGCCCAAGCTTTGTTTTTATGCTTTCCGCAATGCTCGCAAAGTATGTTCATCGCCGGGATAAGAATGTCTTTGTGCACCTTGTCGCCGTAAAGCGTATAGTTCTTGACCTTTTCCGCAAAGTCCTTTTCGGCCTTGATAAGGCTTTCGACAAGGGGTATGGGGAAGCTATTCATTATCGCCTTTTCTTTTTAGCTTTCGCCAAAGCACTGACTATAAGCGGACACGCGCCTTCCGGCATAAGGACGTCTTTTTCAAGCTGATCGGGGACGGTCGTTTCACCCTTGATATATGTTTCATCGTCCGACGAGCGCTTGAATTTGACCTTGTAATTTCCCAAGCAGGTGTATTCCGCCTCGCAAGCGCAAATGCAATCCCTTTCCTTTTTTCCTCAAGCGTCAAAGGGCAGTAAACTACAATCTGACTACGTAATAAAGCCGGTCCAAGCGGGTCGTTGACGTCGTATGTTATAGTGTGTTTATGCCTTATTATATCAGCGGCGAGATTCGTATCTCGATTCGGTTGTTAAGAAGTTGCCCTTCGCGGTTAGAGTTGTCCGCGACCCACATGAACTTGCCCATTCCGGCGATGAATACGCGCTCGGGCATTATGCCGAATTTCATGAAAAAGTCGGCGACCGAGGCCGCCTCCGATTGAGATTTGGCAAGGTTCATTGCCTGGCTTGCGTCCTTTGACGAAGTGAAGCCCTTGAACTCGACGAATGTGCGATCGTTGGTGGCGAGTATTTTTGCGACATTCTCTATGAACGGTTTGATATTAGGGCGAATTTCACCATTCGATTCAAGTATAAGATGGGTTTGGATCATAAGTATTATATCGTGCCCTGCCATCTGATAGGTTATGTTTGTCTTGTCAAGTTCGGGCCGCATCTGATGGAAAATGTTCATCATGTAAGCACGCGCACGGTCCAGCTCGATCGGCTCGACACCCATGCGCACCAAAGTAGGCTTTGCAACGATCATGGATCGCGGCGTCATCTGCTCCCAGTTGGGTGAACCGGGCATGCGTTGCGAATCGGATTGTTTCTTTGCGCCACCGCAGCCAGCGACACAAAGCGCAAGCGAACAGGCAAGCAAAGCAAAGAACTTATTCATAGGCGCCTCCGCGATTAAACAATCACCGGCACGACGGACGAACTACGAAAAGTATTCCTCGTCGTCGTCATAGTCGGCGTAATCGTCATACTCGTCGTCGTCATATTCGGCATAATCGTATTCGTCGTCCCATTCGTCGTAATCTTCGTCCTCATACTCTTCGAATTCCTCGTCGGTATAAAGCTCCATCGGCGCGGCGGGTGCTGGTGCGGCAACCGGAGCTGCTACGGCCACTTCGATTTCCTCGACCGAATCGATGCGAGCGACGGGCGCTACGGCTACTTCGACTTTTTCGGCGACAAAGGGTTCGTCGATCACGGCTATTTCATAAAGGTTTCCATACTCGTCTACGCCATAGGTTTCCTCGGCATATTCGTCGTCATACCATTCCTCGTCGTCATAATCGTCCGCGTCCGCAGGCATGCTTGCGGCCCGAGCGTTCGGCAACGGCCCAAGCTCATAGTCAAGCTCCTGCTTGGAAATGGTCGCGTGCATTCCCATGGCGATGTTTGCGCGGACGGTTTCCGCTCCGCCCATCTGAACTATAGTTCTGTGCATCGAAACTGCAAGGTCGAGTTTCGCGGCCGGTCGTCCCTTGACCTGAAGCTCGTTCTCTATGGCTTGGAATAGGTTAAGGCCTGCTCCGGCGGCATATTCGAACTCGAAGGCATACTTGTTTGCAAGCCGTTCGAACGATTCGAAGTTTGGCACCGAGTAAAGGCGCAATAGCGCTTCGTCGGCCGCGAACGCGTCCATGTCGATTCCTGCGCGCAACACCCCGTTGTCCCTATAATATTCGTGATACGTGGCGTTGCGGAAGCGGTTCCATACGCGGTTCAGGTTTCTCATGTCCCTGGCGACGGCGTCCGATGACGCGAAGTCGAATAGGTTTTCGAAGTCTACAAGTATCGGCTCGAAGTTGTTTTCGTTCGAACGCTTGCCGATTACCACCTGCATATATTCGTCGCGTGCGGCCCTAAGCGCGCCGCTTCCTGTTGCGGCTTTGACTTCCGGCTTTACAGCGGGTTTTGCCACGGCGGCGGGTCTAGCGACGGGTTTTGCCGCTGCCGGAGCCGGTCTAGGCGCTGCTACCGGTGCAGGTTTCGCTTCCGGCTGTGGCTCCCATGTTGGTTGCGGAGTATAGGTATAAACCGGCGGCTCGTATGCGGGCACGGCCTCGGGCTCGACTTGTTCGAATACAACGGGCCTTTGCACCGGCTGTTGCACGGGCATCTGCTGCGTCTGACGCTGCTGGAAGGCGTTGTCCTTCTTCTTCGAGTCGTCCTTGGACACCAAAAGGTATACGGCCACGATAAGCAATACGCTCAAAAGCGCGCTTATGGCGTATTTGATGGCGTTGTTGGACTTCCAGTCCTTCCAATCAAAGCTTTGTCCTTCGTTCTCGGGCGCTGCGAAGCGGATATCCTCGCCCGATTCGCCCTCGGTGTCGTCGATGTATGTAGGGGGCGCGAATTGCGCGTGTTCCATGTCTTTGCGGTCGTTTGCCATCTTTTCCTCCTCGGCAAAATTTTCTTCTCTCGGCTGATTCGTAGCACTTTGGTTTTCAAAAGTCAATTTATTATTATGGGCGTTGTCGGCTTCTTCGTTGCTTTCTTCTATTTCTTCTTCTTTAATATCGTTTTTGGGGGCTTCGAAGGTTGTGGGAACAGGCGCGGCGGCGTCCTCTTCTTCCACTTCTTCGTTTTCATAGATCCCGGCATCGCGCGAGGATTCCTCGGTTCTGCGTTTTGGCGCGGGACCGTCCTCGTCCCCAAGCTCTTCCTCTTCGCCCTGATGCGATATGAATTCGGGCAGAGGTTCGGCCGCGGCGGCTTCTATGGCTTCTGCCGAGGGGACGCCCGCGTTTTCAACTGATTCTGCAGGGGCGACGTATGCTGCTGTCGCATCGGCGGCCGCGATTTCATGGTTAAGGATCGAGGCTCCGCCGTCGGCCTCAAGCCGCGCGATAAGCTCGCGGATAAGGGCTATCTGCTCGGCCCTGGCGGCAAGCTCGCGCTCCGAATCGGCGAAACGCTTTTCGGCGCGTTTAAGGCGACGCTGCGCACGCTTGAGTTTTTCGGTGGTGGTATAAAGACGCTGGGTCAGCTCGGCTTGTTTAACCTCGTCGTTCGCGGCCTCGGCCCGCGCGAGTTTCCGATTCGTATTCACGACTTTTTGCGTAAGCGCGATGATAAGTTTTTCTGTGCGGCCAAGTGTAAGTTTCGCACGGTTCGCCACCTGAAGACTTTGCTCCTCGCGACGATAGGCAAGACCGAGTGAAATACGCAACCGCTCGCGTTTTAACTCACCCAAAAGTATCGCATCACCTGTCTTGATGAATTCATCGTAATATTGAAGACTTTGATAATTAATATCAAGTTTTTTATACTTGGTTTTTTCCTTCGGTCGGACAAGGTTCGGATCTATGCCGAAATCGTCCTGAAGTATAACGTCCCACTTTACTTGGGGTTCGAAATCTGTGTCCCCATCGCGCGGCTCGATCATAAGGATTTGCGAGGGATTTACTTCGTCGCATGTAGTATCGACGACGGCCGCCATGATCTCGCCGTTAACATAGATCGCATAAAACGAAAATTCGTCGGTATCATAGACGAACTTCCGTCCGCCCGACACTCCTTCGAATTCGAACCAATTTCCCATTTCTCTCTCCTAGCCCTCTCCAAGGCCAAAATCTTGCGGTCGTTCGCCGCCTTAGCTTATTCCTCGTCGAACTCCTCGTTGCTCGCCCTTTCGGCACCATTGGATCCGGTCATGTCGCCTTCCTTCTCCGGCGCTATGTTCGTATAGGCAAGCTTCGAATGCTCAAGACAATACGGCTTGCCCTTATAGGTTTTTTTGCCGCAAAAATAACATTCCTCGTCGCCCGCGTCGCCATCAAGCGGCCAGCAGCACATGTCGCTCATCAAATCGAATAGTTGATATTTAGGAGCGTCCGCAGCCACACGCTCGAATTTGACGGGCTTCTCGTCGTCCACTTCGAACAAAGGCCCGGCCGATATAGCGGGTTTTGCCGGAGCAACCTTAGCGGCAGTTGCCGCCGATTTCACAGAACTTTTCTCGGCAACTTCAAACAAATCCATGGTCGAAGCTTTGGTCTTTTGTTTCGCGGCCTTTGCCGGCTCGACCTTCTTAGGGACAGCCTTTTCAACCGCCTTAGGCGCCGCTTTTGGCGCAACTTTCTTGGCGGGAACAACCTTTGCCGCCGCTTTCTTCAAAGATTTTGCGGTCGCAGCGACTTTTTTAGCTGATTTCGCGGGCGCTTTGACAACTTTGGCCACGGGTTTCGCCGCCGACTTTTTCACAGACTTCTTCGCAACGATCTTGGGCGCGGGTTTAGCGGGCGCTTTAGCTTTGGCCACCGCCTTTGCTTTAACCGCAGGAGCCTTCTTTTTAACCGCAGCACTTTTGGCCGCGGACACCCCCTTGTCGGCCGAGGTAAGGCCAAGGCGGTTGATCTTGCCTATTATAGAATTCTTGGTCAAATCAAGCTTTTTCCCGATTTCCGCGGTTGAAAATCCGCGCGCCCAAAGCTCCCTTAGCTTGTTGATTTTACCGTCCGTCCAATCGCTCATATTTTTCCTCTTTCTTTTTTTCCGATTGTGTTATATCATGACACCAAAGGAAGGTATAATATGAATATTATTCTAATCATTTTTTTACTCTTTGCAACAGGTTTCTTAGCGCCCGTTCTAGCCAGGAGGTTATCCCTCTCTTATCCATGCTCTATGCATAGTTTCATAGGCGATATAATATTTCTTAAAAGAAGAAAGAAACGCAAAAAGAAAACCCTTCATCTTAAACGCCAAAAACTATTAAAAGACAAATACTTCTTTGTCAAAATCGCAAGTGGAGTTTTACTTACGTTAACCCTCCTAAGTTATTATTACCTTCTTCAAAAATCCTTCATCGGCACTACCGGTTTTATAATGATTTCAATTTTTGTGTTTTTAGGATTCATAGCTTTTTTTATCGACGCGAAGCACTATCTTATCCCCGATGTTTTGACACTTCCCATGCTTCTGACAGGACTTTATTTGAACGAGGTTTATGCACTCACCCAAACCGGACTCGAGAGCATAATTTCGGTGATCGCCACATATATATTATGCACTGCGGTCGCGCTGATATTCTATAAAAACCAGCCGGACGCGTTCGGCGGCGGCGATGTGAAATTGCTGACCGCGTTCGCGGCGCTTGTTCCCCTAGAATATATCGGCTGGATTTTGGTCGGCACTACGCTCCTTGCCGTTCCCTATTCCAAGGCTACTCAGAAAAAGGCCGTGCCCATGGCCGTCTTCGCCGTGCCGGCATTCCTAATCGCGCTTTTGGTAAAAATCGCTTTGAATTAGCGCGCTTTCGTGATATAATACCACGCGTATGGGAAAAGGACTTTTACTCGCCGCTATCGCCGTGCTCGGAGGATTGATACTCTCCGGCGACATAATTGCACAACCAAGAAATCAAACAGCCAAAAGAAACTCCGTCCGTCGCGCCGCCCCCGCTCCCGCCGCACAGGAAATAATCCGCGCGCGCCCCACCACGCTTGATGCCGAACTTGCCGCCATATACGACCGCGACGACGAATTGGACGAGTTCGAGCCGGGCGATTGCGTGGACGACTTCGAATCCTGCATGGACCAGATCTGTGGCAACCCCGACCTTGGCGGCTCGACCTTCGAATGCTCCACGACGCTAAGCGAAATGCGCTCGGTCAGCCGGCTTGGCGAGACGCACCGCGTCGGCGGCGACCTCTTGACATTTGCAAGGGCTTCGTGCCTCCCTGCGCTGATGTCCTGCCCGCTTGCCAAGCGTAATTCGGCGGAACAGGCCTACCTTCGTCGTATCCAAACCGACATGCTTGCCATGAACTTCATGACGGCGATCCATTACGCCGGCGAGGACGCGCGCGAGGACGTTATCGACGAATATAGGGATTGCATGGCCGAATACTGCGGCGAAGACTTCGCAAACTGCATGACATTAAAGGACATGGATCGCCGCGCCGTGCGATGCGAACCTATACTAGCCAACTCCCCCTACCGCAACGCAATCAAACGCGCGTTCTATCAGGAAATGCAGGAGGCCTCGATCGCCGCTTGCGAATCATACGGCGGCACGCAAAAGGCCGGCAAAGACAGCTGCGAGATCATAGTCGTCCTCGCGCTCCCCATCATCAAAGAAACGAAGCAGACGGTCTGCACCAAGGCGAACGCGGAACAGACGGAATGTTTGAAATGGGAAACCATGACGCTTCCCGATTTACAGAACGCAAAACCCGGCAAGGTGCTTGCCCAACAAACCGTTCGCATAGGCGAGGTCGTCGAATGCACCCAGGAATATTTCGACACTCGCTATACGGTTCAGACGCACGCGAAACAGGCCGGCATGAAGAAGATTGTCGGCGCAGTTAAAACCGTGGGCGGCGCTGCGCTTATCGTCGGCGGAGCCTTCAGCACGGCTCTCGGCGCGGCCGTCGCGACCGTCGGAAACGTGATTGCGCCCGGTGCCGCCGTCGCCGTCGGCGCGGCCATAGCCGGAGCGGGAGTTTCCATGATAGGAGCGGGCGTAGGGTTCACGGCCAAGGGACTTGGCGACATATCCGACGCTAAGGCGCTTGCCTTACACTTCAAAAAACAAGGCGCGTGCTTCATAAACGGCCGCTTCGTCGTAGGTATAGAACAGTATTTCCAAATCACGTTGAGGATGGAATAGATGATAAAGATTGATCGAATATTGAGTCAGCGCGCCTTACGGCTTGCCCTACTTGCTGTAATACTCCTCTCCTCTCCTGCCGAAGCTCGCCGCCAGCGCCAAAACATAACGCCTCAAGTCCCGCAAGCGCTTGAAGTGGGCGATGACGAAAAGCTCGCCGAACGCCACGCCGACACCTCGGCCCGCAAAGCTGCACGCCAAATAGAATCACCCCGCGGCGGCGCTACTATATCGACCCTGACGAACCAGATGATGCAATGCCTCCGCCGGCTATGCGGGTTCGATAATTTCGAATGGGTCGCCTGTCTCGATTTCGAAGACATAAAGCAAGAAGCGCTAGAGGAATGCGGACACATAGCCGCACAAGCCTCCGACCGCACGCTGCTCGATGCGGAAATTGAAAAACGCTTCGCCGCCACCCGCCGCAACTATTGCAACGGAGTATACGGCCGCATGAACGGCGATATATGCGAGTTCGAGATCGGCATCGGCTTCATGACGCATATACAAAAGAATATCAAGGTCAGAGTCGGCGATACACTCGCCTGCTCGGACGACGGATTCGGGACAAAGTCCGGCTTCCGCGATAACCGCCAGATACTAAGGATGCAAAAACAGATCGCCACCACCGCAGCTGGTGCAGCTGGCCAGATAGCGACCGCAACCGGCACCGCCGTTGCCGGAAGGGACTCGCTATGGACCGCTACCAAAGCGGTGGGCAAGACCGCGGGCGACGCGGCCTTCACCGGAGCGGCGGACGTAATGGAGCCGGTAATCATGCTCTATGGCGACAAAATTGCGCCGTCCCTTTTCGAGGGATTGGGCAAAGGCATGCTCGAGAAGATGGGCACGATCGGCGCGGGCTGTTTCCTAACCCGTGGTGGCCAGGCACGGCGTTTCCTTGCCGTCGCGAACGCGGGCGAGGTCATAGATTTCGATTGGATAATCCTTGCGATAATGGGATTGGAGCTTGACGAATGATTCTAAAGGCTCTTCCATTTTTGCTTTTGATAACGCTTGATGCCGATGCACAGCAAAACCGCCGCAAATCCGGTGGCGCAAGGCAAGTCAGATCCGCTCCCGCCAAGGAAACTCCGACCCCCTCCCCGGCCACCACCCAACCGACGCGGCCTGCGGCAAGCGCTCCGGGCTCCTCGATAATCAACGATTATAACTGCGACTATTATTATATGAATTGCATGAACACGACCTGCTCGGATCCCGAAATAGGAAAATGTATCTGCTACGAAGACCAAGTGATAAACAATCCCGCCACAAACCCGCGCTTTTTTGACGTGGGCGGAGGCAATCGCGTCCGCGCCGGCTTCGACCTCTTGCATTTTACGAAAGAGCGCTGCACGAACATAGTAGCCCAATGCGCCGACAGGCGGCGTGATATAATGCTAAAGTATGACAACTCGATCCGCCGCGACTGCTTGACGCTATCGAACATATTCGCCGAACAAAGAAAATCGCTTGGCGACGAACTGACCGATCTAAGGAATTGCCTCTATGCCCCCTGCCTTCCGTTTATCCGCGGCCAAGGCGAGAACTTCCGCGCGCCCGAATTTTCGCTCTGCTTCCAACAGCATATATTGGAATCGCGCATCGACATGTTCTGCTCGGACATAGTGGCCGACTCGAGCTCGCCCGCCGCGCTTGTAGATCTTCTTAAGAAAGAATTCGACCTGAAACGCGAGATGTCCTGCACCCGCATGCACGGCCGTATAAGCCCCGACCGCAAGACGTGCACCTTGACCGTCGCATACGGGCCAAGCAAAAATAATATACAAGCGCGCAAAGAATTCCCAGTCGGCGAGATCGTGCTCTGCCGCGCCTCAGCCTTCGGTATACGCCAATCCCGCACCGAAGATTTCGAAATATCGAAACGGATGCAGCACTATCAGACCCAGGGCACGACCCTTCGCATAGCCGGCACGGTTGCAAGCGTAGTCGTAGGCCTTGGCGGACCAAGCGGAATAGCCGCACTTGGCGAGAATCTGGCCGCCGGTGCCGGAACCGCGGCGCTTGGCGAAACGATCGCCGGTCGCGTTGTTGATGTCGTCATAGACCAGACAGTAAATATTTCGATCCAGGCGGGAATCAACGCGACCCTAGCCATCGGCGAGCAGGCGTTGACCAACGTAGCTCTCGAGGGCGACGCAAAGATCGCGGCCGAACGCCATGATCACCAAATGGCCGCCGCCTTCCGCGCGCAGAAAGCCTCGATCGGCGACATGGCCAAAACCGCGGCCTGGAGCACCATGGGCCCCTTGATCACCGCCTCTTGGGGATTATACCAAAGCATTCAAACCGTGGACGATTACAACAAAATGATCGCTGATATGAAAAAGGAATGCAAGGCGCAAAACCCCGGCGACCATGAGGGCGAAAAGGACTGCCTCGAATCGGTGAAAATAATGGAGCGCATGGGATATATGAACTTGTTCAACTTGGGCCTCTCCGCCTATACCGCCAGCTCTGCGGCCTGGAGCACGACCCAGGGACTGCGCGCCGCGATCGGCTATGACGCCGCACAGGCCGCCCAGTTTAATGCGCAACAGGAATTCGATGCGGCGAACAGAGAATTTTCAGAAGTGAATACTCCCGAATTGCAAAACAAGCTCGACGCCGACATATCGGAACTTCGACGCCTTATGGCTCCGGACTCCGGCGCCACGCCCGAGGCCATCGCCGCCGCCGAACAAAACATAAGGAACAACCCGCTATCCAAAGCCGAAGGCAACCGCTCGTCAAAACTGGAAGCCCTCGACAAAGCCCAAAATAATTTCAAAACTATTCTAGAGCGGGTCGGCAAAGCAAGCGATAGCGACGCAAGGAGAACCAAAGAAGAGCGCGCAGCGGACGCAGCCGTCAAAACAGCCGTGGCACAGGCCGAACTCGACGCCCTTCCCGCCGGCGCCGATAAAAAAACCCGCAATGCGGCCCAGAAAAAACTAAGGGACGCCCGCCGCGCCGAACGCTCGCTTGTCCACGCCGATACACGCACTCTGGTTTCAACTCTCCTTGGCGCTACGGCTAAACTTGCGACAACAGAAGTAGCGCGCTTCTATGACGCCGAAATCGAGCGTATAGCCGAACAGCACGCCGAAATGGGTCTTGGCAACCTTATGGGCGATCTTCGCGTCGACCGCCACGGCGACGCCACCGGCCAAGCGGTCGAAGGTAATAATAATCGCACCCGCGGCAACTGTTTCGTAAACGGCGAATGGTTCGCCACCGAAAACGAGGCCCCGGTTTTACTGTGGACGCTCTAACCCGTCATACCGGGCTCCTGTCGGCCGAAGCCCCTGTCCTTCGAAGCTTTAGCGAAGAATGGAGATTGGCGAAGGCTGATGACCCGGGATCCCCCCCCCCACTCGTCATACCGGGCTTGACCCGGTATCCAGTATAGTATATAATTTATTGGATTCCGGCTCGGGGCCGGAATGACAGATAGGAAAAACACTATGACCCAAACCAAACCCAAATTCAAATCCGAATTCCTGCGCGAGATGGAGGCGCGCGGCTTCCTCAACCAATGTTCCGATTTCGAGGGGCTTGATAAACATTTCGCAACGCCCGGCCGCACGGCCTACCTTGGCTGCGACCCCACGGCCGACAGCCTTCACATAGGCCACCTTGTCCCCGTGATGATGATGCGCTGGCTCCAGAAGTTTGGACACAGGCCGATACTTCTTGTCGGCGGCGCCACCGCGCATATCGGCGACCCGGACAAGGACGAAGAGCGCCCGATGATGACCCTTGAAACGATACAGAAAAATTCCGAGGGGCTCAAACGCTCGTATGAAAAATTCATTCGCTTCGCCGGCGACAACGCCGCCGTGATGGTCGATAATTACGAGTGGTTCAAGGACATGAATTACCTTTGGTTCCTGCGCGAGATGGGCACGATAACCTCGGTCAATAAATTGTTGACGCTCGATAGGATAAAGCGCCGCCTTGACGCCGATCTGCATTTAAGTTTCTTGGAATTAAACTACCCCCTCTTCCAAAGCTACGACTTTCTCGAGCTCTACAAAAAATATAATTGCGATGTCCAGATTTGCGGTTCCGACCAATGGGGCAACGCGATCGGCGGCATAGACTTGCTTCGCCGCAAAGCGAACACCGACGCGTTTGTTTTAACCGCGCCTATCCTCGCCGCGCCCAACGGCAAGAAGATGGGCAAGTCCGAGGGCAACGCCGCATGGATCAACGACGACAAGCTTTCGTCCTATGATTACTATCAGTATTTTCGCAACGTCGACGACGCCATGGTCGAGAAGATGTTATTGACGTTCACCGAGTTGCCGCTCGCGGAAATCGCGCGCCTTGAAAAATTGCGTGGAGCGGATATAAACGAGGCGAAGAAAGTGCTTGCCTTCGAGGCTACGAAATTATGCCGGGGCGTTGACGCAGCCAACTCCGCCGCCACCACCGCGCAAACCACGTTCGAAAGCGGCGGCATCGGCGCCGATATTCCCGAATACACAATCCCCGCCGAAGAGATAAGCATAGTCGACCTCGCCGCGGCCGCCTTCGGCGAATCCAAATCCGAAATCCGCCGCGCAATCGCCGCCGGCGCCATCAGCCTCGGCGACACGAAAATCGAAAACGACAAGGTGATCGTCGCCCGCCCCGTCCGCCCCGTGCTGCTCTCGTTCGGCAAGAAGAAAAAAGTCGCGATAAAGTAAGTTCAACAACAAGGAGAACAACCATGGCTCTTGAACACAAAGTATTTGAAATACTCGATATTAAGGGTTTCAATGACAATAATTTTTACGAAAAGTATACCCTAAGGGACGATGACGGAACGACCTATTCAAAGTTGTTGCGTATCGGCATTGGCAATGTGGTCAACCCGGAAAAGAAAAACGTTATGTCCGTCTTTTCAATCGGAGATGTCCAAGATGTCGCTATCCAGATAAACGGGATAATCATGCACAAAATGAAAAGGCAGGAGGTCGAGAAGGCCATTGGGAAAAAGTCCGCCATATCCAAATGGTTGATTGGCAGGGATTATGTCAAAATGGAAAAAATGATAAAAGAAAATGAAATCCTGTTCAAGGACGCCGACAAGAAAAAAATTCCCTATGATGAATATTTTCAAAAACCCAAGAAAGAGTTGATTGGTATTTTGAAATCCAAAGGTAAAAATTGATAAAAAACATCATCTATGACATCGACGGCGTGCTTGTCGACATGGATCACGCCCGCTGGCTCTGGTTGCGAGAATTCCCGCAATACAGGAATCTTAAGAAGGCGGATATGGTAAAACTTTTCCCGCTCGACCCGAACGACGGTTGCATAGCAAGCAGCAACACGCCCGTTGCCAACTCTCTTCCTCACAAGCTTGGCGAATCAAAACACGATTTCAACCGCCCGCCCCTTCCCGGCGTCATGGAAGCCGTCAAGAAATTTAACAAGTCCGGCTATCGCCAATTCACCATGACCGCCACAAAGAAGCCGAATGAAAAGCGCGTGTGGTTCAATGGATTGTTCGGCAACCTGATCGAATTCGTCCCTACCGCCAAACTTAGCAACAATTATAAGCACGACGACCTTGTCGCGTTGATGAAAAAGGAAAAAATGAAACCCGAGGAAACGGTATATCTCGAGGATAGGTTTTACATAATCCGCGACGCGCTTGCGATTCCAGGTCTTCGCGTCGTCCGCATGCGCCCGAAACTAAGCCTGCCCCTCCCAAAGGATTTGCGCGCCGCCGTGCCCGAGTTCACGAAATTCTCCGACTTCGCGAAATGGCTTGCGACACAAAACTAAGAGGCCCTGACCGCCTCCGCCCGCGCCCGCTCGATCGCACGGGCAAGGCGAAGCCCCGCATCGGCGAAACAACGGTTTAGCTCGGTCATGCCTATAACAAGCCCATAGTTAACCCGAACTCCCGCAGTATGCATAAGTCCATCTCCGTTTTTTACGTTATAACCTTCCATTATAACATGATCTTCACGGGTTTTCGGCATTACCGGCACGTCCGGCACTGCGGCAAGGAAATTTTGGCGCACCTTACAGTATTTGGTGGCAAAATCCGGCATAGTTTCCCCGTTGCTGTCGCCACAGGGGCAGATGCCGCATTCCTCGCAAGCGATGCTAAGCGCAGGCTCTACATAACATATTTCTTTGTGTGGAAATTTATCAGAACCGACGTCGATCCGACCGCCGACACATATTTCGAATCTTTTTTGCATTTTTATGCCTTCCAACCCCTCGTAGTTGAAGAAAGTGAAAATGGCGCGCCCAAGAAGAAACCGAGCGCAAGCACAGCTTGCCGACGAGCGTTGTTAGCGAGAAGGCTAGCGAGCTCGCGAGTTAACTTCGACGTCCCGTTCCAGTTTTTTTTAATGGCGCGCCCAAGAAGAGTCGAACTCCTAACCTGCAGATCCGTAGTCTGCCGCTCTATCCAATTGAGCTATGGGCGCGTATTCACTATGTCGTTGCAAGCCCCGAAAAAGTGGCGTCCCCACGGGGATTCGAACCCCGGTTAGGAGATTGAAAGCCTCCTGTCCTAGGCCTCTAGACGATGGGGACACTAGCAACGTGGCGCATTTTATATGAAAACCCCGGCAAAATCAAGCGAAAAATGGAGCCCCTACCGCGCCGGATTTATACCCCCACTTCTAAAACAAACAAAACCGAAAAGCTCGAAGCAAACCGCATCATGCTCGTATGACATCAACCCGACCGGAATACCGCACAAAAAATACCTGACCGTATTATGCTCGAGAGAACATGAAACAAATAAACCAAGCCGCCGCACCTCGCGCTCGGGATTGTGGTTAAGAAGATATCTTATCGCCGCGCTATACCTGCCGTTTTCGATATTGGCGAAGAAGGTTTGAAATCGCCCGGGAATACGGCTTATGCCATGCCCAAGGCACACATCGCGCGCCGCGTCAAGGACGACCTTGATCCTTCCGTTATATGGAACAAGTCCCAAAAGGTTATAGCGCAGGGTATAGAAATATTTATCGACTATGTGCTGGTCGTGCTTTTCGGCGACTTTGTTTTCATGCCGGAATGCGAATATCGACGAGATCTGCTTCATCGCCGCGGCCAATAGCTTGTCGTTTTTCGACCTAAGGAAGCGCGTCTGAAGGCTACCTTTGTGAATCCTGTGGTTGACAAGTTTCATCTCCAGCCCGAAATACGACTTCGCCGCCATCATGTATTTCATTATGAAAACATCGTCCTCGAAGGTTGCGATTCGGATATTCGGAAACGTGATTTCGAACTTGCGGACCAAATCCGCTTTGAAAAGCTTGTTCCAAAGCATTGTGTTGATCTGGGGCACGCCGATCTCGGGATCCAAATCCATTTTTCCCTTAATGTTAAGTCCCAGCCAGTCGAGGTTTTCCTTTTTCCGCACGGTGTTTTTATCCTCGAACGCAAAGGCAGAGTCGCACATGACAAGGTCGGCACCCTCGCGCTGCATCGCCGCGACCATCTTCTCGCAAGCGGCCGGATCATACCAATCGTCGGCATCAAGGAACATAAGGTATTCCCCGTGCGCCAGCTCAAGCGCCGCGCGACGCGCTATCGACGGCCCGGAATTTTTCTGGGTCCTAAGGACTATTCGTTTGTCCTTGTCCGCATATTCCCTAAGTATTTTTGCGCTGCTGTCGGTCGAACCATCGTCGACGCATATTATCTCTATGTTTTTATATGTCTGGGCGCCAAGTGAATCCAAACACTGGCGCAAATACCGACCTGCGTTGTATATCGGCACGATTATTGAAATAAGGCCCTTTTCCATAACCGCATAATACTAGTTGATTTTTTCTATTTCAAGATATAAAATGTCGCAAGTCCGATTGGGGGCATAGCTCAGTTGGTTAGAGCTACCCGCTCATAACGGGTCGGTCATTGGTTCGAGTCCACTTGCCCCCACCACCGACTTTTCGGGCGGACCGCAAAGTAAAAAGAGAGAGGTTCGCATGTATAAATTCGACGACAGCAGGTTTTTTTGCGACATCAACGACGGCCAAGCGATTATTATCGATTCCGCCACCGGCATATATTTTTCGATGAGCCCGTTCTCGACCCAGGTGTTCGAAGCTCTTGGCGCCGGCGCGGCACCCGCCGATATCGCCGCCAAACTCGAAGGTTTCGGCGCGTCCGCCGACACTTCCGCGAAACTCGACGAGTTCGTATCCAGACTCAAGGAGCGTGAAATTTTAACCGACGGCACCGCCTCCTCACCCCCCCCCATAGAAATTAACGCCGACCAAGCCAAAGGCAGCGACTTTTCCTTCACCTTCGACGAATATAATAATATGCAGGAGATGCTTGTCATCGACCCCGTGCACGACGTAAGCGCCGACGGTTGGAAACCGGTGCTTGCATGAGCGGCGCACGCCCACTCGTAAGCGTCGTGATCCCGGCATTCAACTCGGCACGCTATATCACCGAATCGATCGGGTCGGTCAAGGCGCAAACCGTCCCCGGCGAAATCGAAATCATAGTGGTCGACGACGGCTCGACCGACAATACGGCGGACATAGCGGAAAAACTCGGCGCGAAAGTCCTAAGCATCCCCAATTCCGGCCAGGTAGTGGCCAAAAACCGTGGCGCGGCCGCGGCGCTTGGCGACATACTTATGTTCCACGATTCCGACGATGTTTTAACACCCGAATCCATAGCGAAGTTATATTCGGCGCTCAAAGGAAATCCTGACACAGGTCTTGCAACCGCCAAACGCAAAGACTTCATCTCGCCCGATTACATTCCCGAATCCGCGCCAACCTTGACCGAAGGCTTCGGCGCTCTTGCCGGCTGCGCGTTGATAAAAAAAGAGGCGTTCATAACCGCCGGCGCATTCGACAAGTCCTTGCGGGGCGGCGAGGACATGGCGTTGCAAACAAAATTATCAAGCCTGAATATCCCCTCTGTCCGCACGGATTTCATAGCCGTTAATCGCAGGATCCACGGCGACAACCTGTCAACAAAGCGCAAAGCCGAAGTGTTCAAGGACTACGCCGCGATAATTCGCAACTCCCTCAAAAGGCCGTCCTAAGACTTTTTCACATGTATGAATTTCGCCGGCATGAAGACCAGCTTGATCCCCTGCTGCTCGAGATATTTTTTATTTATCTCGCCCACGATCATCCCCATCTCGCCTTCTGAAAATAGTGGTAGGCATGTCCTAAGCTGCTGTGAAAGTATCTTTACAAGCGTCGCCTCGCGCGCCGGGATAAACTTGTGCCGGATGAAAAATTCACAAACGGCCGCGCATACTATGGTGCGATCGTCCCTAAGTTTCATATCACGTCGGAAATAGTCCGAGGTAAGCGAATCTTCTCGTATAAGGTGATGATAAAGTTTGTCTTCAATATACACGGCGGATTTCGCGACCGAGCGGAGCATATACATGAATGCGTCGTCCTCGTGCGCCTTGACGATCGGAAATCGGATTTGGAATTCGTCGATAATGGATTTTCGGAATATCTTGTTCCAAAGGACGAATTCGAAAGATTGGGATATAGCCGCGGGGTCGCTTATGTCGACCTTTCCGAACACTTCCGGGGTGAAGCTTTTGATGCCCCAAAGCCTTGCCGAGGAATGATCGCCCTCGCCCACCTCTACGTCTACGCAGCATTGCGCGAAGGCAAGCTCGCCGTCCGCCTCCATGACCGAAACCATACGTTCGCAGGCATTAGGCTCGAACAAATCGTCCGAATCGCAGAACATTATGTATTTGCCGCCGGCCTCGTCAAGTCCCACGTTGCGCGCCGCCGCGACGCCTTGGTTTTTTTGCGTTATGATGCGGAGGTTGAGGTTTGGATTTTCGCTTTTCCATTTTTCAAGCATTGCAAGCGAACTGTCGGTCGAACCGTCGTTTATGAAAAGAAGTTCTATGCCGGCAAGTTTTTGCGCGGCCAACCCCCCAAGACAGCGCGCAATATGCTTCTCGGCGTTGAAAACTGGAACGATTATGGAAACCAAGGCTTTGCTCATTCTTCACGAGAATATAAGAACAGATCCAATATTTCAAGGAAAAGTTGGAAATAAGACTTGACAAATCCCCCCCCCCCGTTATTCTTATGTTAATGTTTAATAAAAAGGAAAAGTATGATAACTTATAAAAATCTAAGCTTCAAACAACCCCGCGTCAAAATAAAACAAAAACCGAAAACGCAGCCGTCAAGATTTGCGCGCACCGTTGCCGAATATGAGAAATTTTATACGGATTTAGGAGAGGTGCACGAACCCCGTCAGTGCCCCAGGGCCGACTATTACGATCCGGAAAATCCTAACGTGTGCGAACGCAAACGTTGCCCCAAATACTGCGACCCAACCATAGGTTCGGCATATCATAAAACCAAGGCGCTTCTTATTAAGCAAGGCGTTGAAAACCCAACCCCGGAAAAAATCTATGGACTTATTTTTGGCGCCATGAGTCATAATCTTGAAACCAAGCTTGCCGAAATACGTCGCAAGCAAAAAGCCGCCTAGCAAAGTTTGACTATACAAGGCAAACGGCCGCCCCGGGCGGGCGAACACAATCTGAGCCAACAAGCGTGGGCAAGCGGACATTGGCCGCCTGGCGCTAACTGACATTATACAATCAAGCATACTGAAGCTCTCCAGCTCGAAGAGCTGCGCGCACCTCGAGCCTGTCCTCGCTGGTGCGGGGACCGCCCCACGCTGTGCTACGCGCCCAAGGCGCTTCCGCCCCGCTCGGCGTGGTTTGCTCCTTGCAACCTCAAGAAAACCTAGAAGTTTATGACCTGCGGCTCGCTCATGTCCATGTGGACTTTGGCTGTGTCGAAGCTGATTTCGTAAAGCGCTATTCCCGGCACATGCTTGAACACGTCCGCGTAAAACGGCATCTTGTCCACGAACATTTTTTTAAGCTCTTCGCGGTCGCGCGAAGTTTCCTTGACCCGGCCGTTGGGAACGCGCACGACCTGGTTTCCAATGGTTGTGAAGGCCACGTTGTTGTTGGCCTTGATTTCGACTATCTTCCGCTCGGACGGAGTGGTCGCGAAATAAATCATGCCGGGCACCCCCTTGTCCCAAACGAAATTCACTATGCGGACGTTTGGGAAGTTGTTGAAGCTTGTGGCAAGCGCGATTTCCGTCCCGCCGTTCATAAGCTTTTCATAGTTTGTCATGTCGGTCATTAAGATCTCCTTTTATGGTGCGGGCGAAGGGAAACCGAGCGCCGGCATAGCTTTGCCGAAGAGCGTTGTTAGCGATGAGGCTAGCGCGCCCGCGAGATACCCCGGCTCACCCGGAACCAATTTTTTCTTGGTGCGGGCGAAGGGAATCGAACCCTCGCCCCAAGCTTGGGAAGCTCATATTCTACCATTGAACCACGCCCGCACGAACGCCCCGATTTTATCAAAACACAAAGGAAAAGTCAAAGGCAAAAAAACTAACGCTCATTACGAAGTAATCTTACAGCAAGCTCCGCCACTAACGATATGCGGCCAAGGGCTCTCGAAGCCTTCTCAAGGCGCCGGGTCGCCACTTCGCGCTTTTGAACCGACATGGGTTTCTTAATCGCCTCTGGGGGGGGGCAATTCGCCTTGTTTTGGCATTCGGCGATCCGCTGCAACATTTCGTTATCCGTCATGGCAATGCTTACATCGTCGATACATCTGCACGTCCGCATAAGGATAAAAAGGACATTCATGCGAAACGGAACGTCTACGGCCTTCTGCTTCCTGGGATTTTTCGCTTTGTTTTGAATTATAAGTCGGTTGAAGTTGCGCCCCATGGGCACGATCGCGGTGTTGTATGCGATGGCATATTCGTCCCTGCTGTCGCGCATGGCCATTTCATAAACTTTGGATACGAATGCACAGCCGACCTCGTCGATGTCATACATGGGCGGACGGCTTTTCTTGTCTTCTTCTTTTGCCGTATGAGCACACTGGCCACGATCTGAACACTCGAGGCATACCATTCCGGCATCGTCTTTCATCCTTCCGTCGGTGCCGACATAGCATACATGGACCGCGCCGAACTTCTGTAAAGAATCTTTGATTCCTACGTCGTCCAATGGAATCGCGCCAAAGAATTTTATGATATGGGGCTTGCCCTCCGGTTCGTCAAGCCACGGCTTTTCCCAATTTGGGTTGTAATCGCTGTCGTTCATAACTATTATCCTAGACATATTTTATATTAATGTCAAGCAAGTCTCCGACGAAGCCATCGCTCCCCATGCCAATACGCCGCACCGATGATCCAGGCCAAAGGTATGGCCACAACCGACTTCTGTCCCACGATTTTGAACGCCAGCGATTGAAGTATATATACCGGCAACGCATAGCGCGCAACCAAACCGATCCAATTCCATCGGTCAAGCCATGCCGAAATAGCACCTACGCGCGAAACCTGGATTATAAATAAAATTCCGAACGGAACCAGCATGTATATATGGTTATAAACCTCGTGCCTCATCGGGCGTCCAGCGAAAAGTTTCCACGCGATGAAAATATAAAGCGCGGCCTCTAAGATCCTCAACGCCCAACGTCCTACCCCCCCCCCGAGGACTTTCTATTTTCGGGTCGTAATAGCCCAGCATCGCGCCAATTCCCATGAAGGCAAATCCACAGAACACACCCTGGTTAAGCACTAAGGCTGCGTCATAGGCGCACCAAATCAAAAGGCTGATCCCGCCGAATATGGCGATAGCAAGCGCCGCCGCCCGCGCGGGCAGGGCCTTCATCACTCCGAAATAAAACGCGCTAACCCAGAAGTATACCCCGATGAACCAGGCATAGGCGAATATCGCCGACCCGCCCGCTCCACCGCGCTTTATTGTAAAAAGGAAGGCCAGGTCGCCGAAATCGTGCACGCGGAAACTTTTGTCCCCTATTATTATAAGCACCAATACCGTGAATACCGAAGGCAATAGCATCTTAAGATAAAGGGGCCGCACGAATTCCTTGAACTCCCCGCGCATAGCTGTTTTCACCAAAAAGTATCCGCCGATAAGAAAGAAAAATTTGACCGCAAGCCCGCCGTCGCCGAACCGCCCGCTATGGAACGCCACCACCGCGCTTATCATAAGGATTCGCATAAGTTCTATGGAATTTATCCGCCCATTCATAAAAAAACCTCCTTGTCAACAACAAAAAATTAAATTCTTGCGCCTTGTTCATATCATGCTATAATAATCGGCACAACCAAAAAAGGAGAATAAATGCCCAAAACCAAAAACCCGTTTACACAATATACCCTTAAACAGTGGAGCGTGGCCTATGTGCGCGCCGCGTTTATCTTCATCCTTTCATTGATCGGCCTGGGCCTGTTGGGCTATGGGTTTTGCGCCGAACCGCTAAGGCTGGGCTTTATCTGCGGCAACTCTGTAATAGAAGCGATTATAAGCTTCATCGGCAACATCTTCTCGAGTGTAATCCCTGTCATCGTAAAGCTTGGTGTATACGCATACGTAATCCGCGCGCTCGTCGCCTTGTTCATATTTACAAAGGGTAAATCCGCCACAAAAACTAAAAATAAGAAAGGAAAATAATAATGTCAGTCATCAACGAATTTCTTGAATTCAATAAAAAGTTCGTAGCCGAAAACAAGGCCGAACCCTATGCCCACAGCGTCATTCCCGAAAAGAAGCTTGCGATCCTGACCTGCATGGACGCAAGGCTGGTGAAACTCCTCCCGGCCGCCATAGGTCTTAAAAACGGCGATGCGAAGGTTATCAAGAACGCCGGCGCTGTGATCACCTCGCCCTTCGGTTCGGTAATGCGTAGCCTCCTGATCGCGGTATATAAACTTGGCGTCGAAGAGATTATGGTGGTGGGCCACTACGACTGCGGCGTGCTTGGCATGTGCTCGGACAAGATACTTCCCGACATGGAAAAGCGCGGCATAACCAAGGACAAGTTGGATCTTTGCGCGGCTGTGGCCGGCACGGAATGGCTCAAAGGTTTCGACAAGGTCGAGGATTCCGTCGCCGATACGGTGAAGATCATAAGGAACCACCCCCTTATGCCCGCCGAGATAAAGGTGCACGGCTTCGTGATTTGTCCCGACACCGGCCGCCTCGATCCGGTCAAATAAGCCCGGTGCCCGTAAATGCTAATCGGTCTTTTGATCACAAGCCTTATCGTCGCCCGCGCGTTTTCGGTTAAATCCGGAACGCGAACGCTCGATTCCGAGGCGATCACGCTCTCAAGCTCGCTTTTTCTTGTGGTAATTATATGGGCGATGTGGCCGATAATGGGCGCCGACGCAAGCTTTAATGGCCTAAGCCCGATAACGCTTATCGCCGGAATGGCCAAGGGCGCGTTTATATATTACGGCCTAAAACTTGGCACGGATGTCGCGCGCGAAAGCAACTCCGCGGCGAATTTCCGCGGATTCATAGCCATTTCCATAGCAGCGCCCATAAACGCGATCTTCCTTGGCGACAACATCACGGCGATTCAAGTCCTTTCCTGCATCGGCTTGGGCGCTCTCGGCCTTGCGTTCTTTTTCAGGGGCGCGGCAAGCGAGCTCTCGAGAAAGGGCAAGATTTTCTTCGCCGGCGCCACATTGATACAGGCCGCATGTCCGGTCGCCGACCAGATCGGAATCCCGCCCAGCAACTGGTATATGTATATTTTGATAAGCATGAACACCGCGTTTGCCTTCTCGGTTATAGCATACCGCAAAATGCTGGGCGAAGCCGTCGCTGGCTTCAGGCTGCCTATAATGTGGGCGATCGGCGCGCTTTTCGCGATAAGCGAATTGGTGGTCATCTATTCCGCCGGCAATATCCTTGGGCCAAGCTTGACCGGAACCTTCTTCGTGCTTTCCGCACCTATTATAATGATAGGCAGCGCGTATTTACATTCCGAGCGCACGCCCCGCGAACAGCTCCTTTTCGGCGTGCTTGCGTTCGTCATCGCCTTGCCGATAATTTTGGGATAACGTTATAAGAAGCCTCCAGCGAGCTTGCTCGCTTCGCGCATGACCGCCGCCCCCACGCAGGCATGCGCGCACAAGTGCGTCGCCGCCAGCTCGGCGTTCATGGCTTGCTCGTCATTTTCCCCTTGACAAAACCTCCGAAAAGCAGTATGGTAATCCCTATGCAAAACGCGAAACTCTTTGCTTTCTTCTATTTTTGGGGCACCCGCTCCTAATTCATCATACCTATTTTTAACACGCATTTTTAATAAAACCCAATCTCAAGAAGAGTGAAATTATGATACTAGCAGAACAAATTAAAACGGCCGCGGCCATCAAGACCCATACGGTTATCAAAATCGACCGGCACACGGATAAGGGACACGAAAAAGTCGATGTCCAGCTTGAAATGTGCCCAAAATTCCTCGAGCATTTCAACATGCTCCAAAGCCTGACTCCCGGACGCGATCCAAGCGATCAGATGGACATCGTAAGGTCAAGCCTGTGCTGGGATCAAGACCGCAAGACCACGCCGGTGCCTGGCAAATGCCCTCCTCCGGGCTGTAATTGCAAATACATGGAAGCAAGCATAATCGACCTTCTAAGACAAAAACCGCGCGCCTAAGCATATAAACTTTCTTGCTTTTCGCGCCGACCCGTGATATACTCGGGAAAATGTCGAAGGTTATAACGATAGGCAACGAAAAGGGGGGGTCGGGCAAATCGACGCTTTCCATGCACCTCGCCGCAGCCTATCTTTACGACGGACAAAGGGTCGCCACGATCGACCTTGACGGACGACAGGGCACGTTGACCCACTATCTTGAAAACCGCGTGCGATATATCGACGACAAGAAGATTTCGATCCCGATGCCGGAACACCTGGTCGTCACCCCCTCGCCCATTTCCACGCAACGCACCGCCGACCAGGACAGCGCCCAGCTTGAATCCGAAATCAAATCCCTGCGCCAAGAATACGATGTAATCATTATCGACACGCCCGGAACCTATAACCACCTTTCGAACACGGGACACAAGAACGCGGATATCTTGATAACCCCCGTCAACGATTCTCTGATCGATTTGGATGTGATAGCACAACTCGATCCGTATACCCACGAAGTTTTGGGACTTTCCAATTACGCCCAAAACGTGCGCGCGATGAACCAGATCAGGAACGATTCCGGCCTCGAGCCGTTCAAATGGTATGTGCTACGAAACCGCATCTCGCATATCGATGCCAAAAACAAGCGCGAAGTGGACCAGATTCTCACGAAGCTCGCGGACATAGTCGGCTTCAAATATATTTCCGGTATCGGCGAGCGCGTGGTCTACAGGGAGATGTTCCTTAACGGCCTTACCATACTCGACATGATGTCGCTTGGGAGCGAAAATATTTCGATCTCGCACATCGCCGCGAAAAACGAAATCCGCCAGATCTTGGGCGAAATAGGGGTTAAGGTTTAAGCAAACAGCGGACAACTCCGCGCCCCCCTCCGTCATTACCCGGCTTGCGTCAGTCCTCCCGAAGCTTTAGCGAAGGGGGAACCGGGGTAATCCAGTCCCCTCTCTCGTCATTACCCGGCTCGACCGGGT
>WQWV01000012.1 GCA_009785175.1 Alphaproteobacteria bacterium | reverse complement strand
GTTTCGCCTTGGGCTTGGGATTGTTTTTCATGGGGGTCTTCCTTATTCTTGTTTTGTATATATAATATATCAGCGTGGGGTTGTTTTGTCAAGGGAAAAGTGTAAGAAAAGCGGGGTTTTGTCGAAATGCAGGAATTTGCGAAATTTGGTTGAATTGTTTCAAAATTTAGTCGCGTTGGTATTTTTATATGCTGAAAAGAATTGTTTACCCCTTGATTTTTTTCCCTTTTCGATGTAAAATTGCGCGAGAGAGAGGGAATTTTTCAATGAAGAAATTAGTTTCAAGCCTGGGGCTTTTGGTCGCTCCGTTCGTCGTGTCCGCACAGACGTCGAATAAACTTAGTGGAATGCCGGAAGCGTGCGCGAAATATTTCGATATAGGCGTAAATCCCGAAAGCCTTACCCCGGCCGAGAAAGCCGAGCGCGCGCGCCTTATGGTCGCATGTGTTCAGGGAAGCACCAAGCAGGACGAGAAATTTATAAACCAAGTCGTAGGTCAGACGGTTATGAGGTCGCAGCTTGCCCTCCAGGAAACGCCGTTTACGAAGGAAATGGAGTCCGGTGGAACAAATATAGGTTCAGGTTTTTTTATGGTTGGTACAAGGTCAGTTTCAGTTTTTGATGCTAATGCTGGTGCGATTCCTGATGTTGCGGAATCTAGTGCTTGCCTAGTGGGAGAAGCGGGAATATTGGGAGGAGATATTGTTTGGGGAGCGGGAGGTGTCGGCGGGTCATGTCTTAACCGTCAGGCGCCGACGCAGGCCGAGCTTGTGCCCTCTATGTCAGTGGTCGACAACCTTTACGTCGTTCCCAACAGGAGCGGTGTTGTCATGACGGCCGGAGGATTCGTAAGGTCGGCGCCAAGGGCGGAGCTTATGGGTTGGAATAATAATTCCCGTCGATTTTGGCGCAGTTTCGACAACACGAAAAAACGATGGAGCCCGTCGCTTCCGCGTTTTTGTGTAAGAAATGCGACTATGCCCGCGGCTAGAAATGCTCCTTCGCTTGAGGATATCGAAGCTTCGGTTGGCAAAAGTGGAGTTGTTAGAAGAGGAGATAGTTTTGACGCCATAAACGCCTATAGCATGAATATAAGTGCCGGTGTCAATCCGCTTGTCTATAACCTTTTGACCGGCGTGAATCCCGAGTGCCTTGACCCCGATTTCACGCCGATAGCATCCCTTGTCGAACAGGTTGGAATTGGTGCGATGCCGGACTTGGATTCCGCAGGAGAGCAGATTATAAGGTCGAAACTGCCGGAGAAGAATGCGAATCTTTTAAGAGATTATTTAGTGGTCAGTTTCCCCAACTCTTTCGACGAGCAGAGAAGGGCGGCGGTAGCGGCGGCGGCTACGCCCGCGGAAAGGCTTGAGCTTATGCCCGACATCGGTTGGACACTTACTGACCAAGACAATGACTTTGATTTCCAGACGATCGGAATCAACGAGGCGTTGGGGATACTTAGGCGCGGAGAAAAGCCTCTTAAATACGGAATTTCCATCCTTCGTCATTGTCATTCCACCGACGACGGGATAACATATACTCCGCTTATGAATTCATCTCAATCGTTCGTGGATTTGGGTGCAAACGTGTGCGCGGACAATTCGGTAAGAGTCCTTGCCGATACAAACGGAAACGCTTTTTGGGATTTTAACGAAAAGTTCTTTATCAACATCGGAACATCAACCTCGATACCCAGAGCGGTGCCGATGCGTCAATGCTTCCGTTGCGAAATACAGACTTCGCATTGCTGCTCGATCCTTAACATAATGGCGAAATACGCTTGCAACGCAGGAGTGGATTGCGGCGGTACGTGTCTTGCAAGATGTGTTGGAAAGTCCGCGCGAACTTCGCTTGACGGGCGGCCGGAACAGCACAGGTGGAAGATCGACGACCTTGTCCGATCGTTCCAGGATCCGCGAATGTTCATACCGGGCGTGATTGCTGGAACCAGGGAATGCGGACCTTCGTCGCCATCGGATTGCGAGCAGGTGCCAAAGTCGCTTAGATACCTTAACGCCGACGGATCGACCGGCGGATGTTGGGATGCGATGGAGCGCATAATACAAGACGCGAGGCGTGGAGTCAGCACCTATGCGCCAACATGCAACATCGGGCAGCTTAGCCACCCCATGAACCAGCTTATCACCGACGAGGCAATGATCGAACGCGTAGTCGGCAATTTCAGGAACATGGAGAACGACTGGTGCGTTATCGGGTCGCTGGATAATCCATATATGTGTGGAGGTCCGACTTCACCGTGTGTGCCGCAAATCAACACCCATGATTTCACCAAGGGCGTTTATGCCATAACCAGACTTGCCCGCGCGGCGAGTTGCACACAGCAGACAATCTCGTTGCTTGTCGTCGACGGCACCATGCCGGTAAGGGTCGAGGGGAATCCTACAAGTGTCATGGTAAATGGTGTGGATACGCCGCTTGTCGGAAACGGAATAACCGGATTGAAGCTTATGGAAATGATGGGAATGCAGACAGGCGGGCCGTCGTTCAACCCGACTACTATGTCATCCCTGTTCTGCGCTCCTCCGGGGGGAAGCAACGTAGACGCCACAAGAATCTATAAGCTTAGGACCAACTATAACGAAGCCTGCGGCGCTGCGGTGAACGCCCTTGCACCCGGAACGTTGGAGCGGCCTTAAAACTTGTGAACCCGCGCGAATAAGCTTCGGGTTCTTCTAATAAATCCCTTGGTTATGTATGTCCAATATACGCCCAAGGGATTTTTATTGAACCCTTGCTTCTCGCACGGCTTGAGAAGTTTTTGGTTTTTTCTTTAAGCTTTCTCGCGAACGTTTATGCGACCCGTCTTCGCCCTTCTGGGCGCAGCCGAGGCAAGGGCGTCGCCTAGCGAAGGCTCCGGGTGGAGCGCCTAAAGGCTTAGCTATAAACCCTATCATCAGACACTGCGCTGTCCTGCGTCCAGCTCTTCGCAGGAGGGATTTGGGTAATGCCTTACTAAAGAAAAGTATTCAAAACTATCGGCACAATGATAACCGTCAAGATCGCAGTGATGATCATCGCGACCGAGCTTATCGCGCCGGCGAGCTTGTCTATTTCAAGCGCCTTTGAGGTTCCTATGACGTGTGCGGAAACGCCAGCCGCCAACCCTTTGGCTATTGGATCGGTGATCTTGAAAACCTTGAACGAGGACTCCATGATCATAGCGCCGAAGACGCCCGTAATCACAACCGCCATCGCCGCAAGCGGCAAAATCCCGCCAAGCTGTTCGGTCAAGCCCAGCGCCACGCCCGTAGTTATCGACTTCGATATTATCGACTTCAACACGACCGGATCGAACTTGAAAAGCATGACAAGGCCCAGAACCACGAAGATCGCCGACATCGCGCCGATCAAAACCGAGACTCCGATAAGATATTTATGCTCGCGCAGAATCGCAACGCGCTTATACATCGGCACAGCAAGGCACACCGTTGCCGGCGTCAGGAAATACATAACATAACGGCTGGCGTTGTTATATAAATCTATGGGCACATTCGTAATGCTTAGAAAAATAATTATAATCGCGGCGGACACGAACACTGGATGGAACCACGCCTTCTTTTTCGCCTCGTAAATCCTTAGCGCAATATAATATGATATAAGCGTCAAGGCGGTGCCGAAGTAAATCGAATTTTCTATCATTTTTTCTTTTTGGCTTTCTTTTTATACGCCGCTTTGATAAGCGCCTGGGCAAATACTCCGGTAATAATCATAGTGATGAACGTCGATGCTATGACGATCAGGAATATTATCGCGAACTGCGACTTGTATTCAACTATCACGTCCCACAATCCGACCGCCGGCACCACAAAGCACATGCCGATTATGCCAAGCATGAACGAGCTTGCGTCCTCGATTTGGTTCAGTTCAATTTCTTTTGTGGCAAGAAGCGTGAACAGAATCGCTATGCCCCAGACGGAGGCAGGAACCGGAAGCGGAATCATGTGGTTCATCATCTCGCCGAAAAACGAAATGACGATTATGATCATGAATTGGTGTAAATATCCCAGGTGATTCATAGAGAGATTGTATCGTAAAATAGCGTAAGCCGCAATAAGAAAAGTTTGATGGCTTTGTTGACACCCCCTTGAAAATATGATATTATGTGTTGGAATGGAGAGGGTCTTATGAGGCTTTTATCAAGCATATCCGCGTTCCTATTGTTCGCGCTTGGCGCGGGGGCGAGCGTCCTTGACAACCCGTGGGAGAGGCGTTATGACAACAATCCCGAAATGTTGGAACGCATGCGCGCACGTCAAGTCGAGCAGTGGTGTCCGTTCGATGAAGAATACCTTATGAAAAACAACATGACTTGCGCATACGGACGCGTTGTCAGACGCGATGCGCCAGCAGCCGCCCAGCCCGAGCCCTCGTTCGACGAGCTATACGACGACCCGTTCGTGGAAAATTATTATGTGGAACAGCGCAATGTGCGTCGCGCCGCGCTTCTTAACGACACCGACTGGCGCCGCGGAATCAAGGACGTTTACTGGGAAAACTATCGCGGAAACAACATACGTATCGAGGTGTTGCAGAGCAATACCGACATGCGCTATATCAGGCTTAAGTTCACGCGCACGAACAACATCATCGCCGACTCGAACGCAGACATCGCAACCCAGATGAACGCCGTCGCACAAAGCGTCATGCGCCGCTCGTGCGGACAGCGCGCAAAACAGGCCATAGTCTATTACGACCGACCGATACTCGAGGGATACCGCCGCATGCTTGGCGACGGATTGCGTCCTGTGCCAGGTGCCACCGTCCGCGAATATGCCTATCGGTGCGTATATTAGCGCCTTGTGATTTTGCACGATTAGCTTCGTCATAACCCAAAAATAAAAAGCATGGGTCAAAAAGCCCATTCTGCTTTTTATTTTTAGAACATGACTTGCTATCCGCACAAACTGACAAGGCTTTTCCTTTTAATGATACACTTGTTCTCTGCTCGTTTTTATGATATAATTTCACCTGCAACAAGGAGGGTCGATCTTGGTCTTTATGGCCAAACTTTTCGAGAACGACAAGCAGGGCGAACACCATAAGGCCGCCCGGTGGCTTCTGATCGCTTTCATAATCCAGGGAATCCTTACCTATATCGCCGCGATACTTTCCTTTCCGCTTTCATATCTTGTCAACAACGGTTTCGAGTGGGAGCGGTTGCAAGACCCCGTCATGCAGGAATACTTCCGCATGATTTTGTTGACCGGAGGATTCTATGTTTTCTTCCAATACTATCACTGGGCGATGGCATTTGTCGCCGGATACACCACAAGCATAATTCCCGCGATCCCGATCTTCTCGATCTTTGCGGTGGAATCATGGTTGCGCGGAATAGTGCCGCACAAATCGTTCTGGGGAGCGAAGGCCGACGGACGCATCGCGCTTGAGCCAGACATCGTCAAGATGGGGCTTTTCAACGGATTCATAATCGTGCTTGGAAAATGGAAAAAGAAATTCCTTAAGTTCAAGGAAACGTTGTCCGCACTTTGCTTCGCTCCGCCGGGTGCCGGTAAAACCACCGCCATAGTCGTTCCCACGATATTCGAGTGCGACGGAGTTTCCATGATCATAAACGACCCGAAGCCCGAGCTTTGCTTCAACACAAGCGGATACCGTTCAAAAATCGGGCCCGTCTTTATCCTGAACTGGGCCAAGCAGGACAATCCACAGGACGGAGTTTACTATCCGAACTGGAATCCGCTTACCCCCGGAATCATTCCGGCGCCGGGGCCGAACCGCGACCTTTACATCGACTCGATGGTCAACGTGTTCGTCGAAGATCCCAAGGGGTCGAGTGCGGATCCGCACTGGTCAAAAACGGGTAGAAACGCCTTGTCAGGATTCATCCACTTCATTTGTTCCAAATGCGAGAACGCGAACGCGAGCGAATATTTCCATCAGCGTTTGAAGGACGGAACATTTTCAGTAGCCGATGCACAACAACTTGAGCATCTGTATGCCGAGATGAAGGATTCGTATGCCGAGGCGGCGCTGACTTTATTGCGCGATGGCAAGTTGAACTCGGACAACTATGTGCCGTGCGGGACGTGGGCGGACATGCCCAAACGTTGGCAGGGGCGCGAGGCTTGCTTCCCCATGCTGCTCGACTGGATATCCGAGGCGCAGATAAATATTTCCGAGGACATCCGCAAGCGCAAAGAGGGCGGCGACCAGATGGCCGGCCTTGCCGATCCGATGAAGGACATGCTTGACAACACCGTCATGGAAGCGCGCCGCTTCGGTTATTCGCACCGCTCGATTTTGGAAATGACGCAGCTTGCAAATACGCCCGACAAGGAGCGCGGCTCGATCATGTCCACGGCGCTTTCGGGAATTTCCGTGTTCAAAAACCAGGCGGTGCGGCAGCGAACATCCAACTCTGACTTCTCGTTCAAAGATTTGCGCGGAATGGTGGATCCGGCCGACGGAGTCGTCAAACCTGTGACGGTATATTTATCCGTCAACGCCGCGGACGCGAAGGCGATGAGTGTGATTTCCGGCGTGTTCGTGGAATTGATGAGCAACTATTTGATTTCAAATCCGCCGGGCACGAAGCAGATCGACGGGTCGAAGGCGGGGCCTTTCCCTGTGCTATTCGTGCTTGACGAGTTCCCGCAGATGCCGAAGTTGCAAGCTGTTCTTGAGGGTCCGGCGGTCGGACGAGGACAGAAGGTGAGCTACCTCCTGATCGCGCAAGACCTTGCCCAAATAACAGAGGGCTATGGTCCGAACGCGGTCGAAACTTTGATGTCCACAACTGCCGCGAAAATACTCTTGACCCAAAACAACGACACGACCGCGAAGCGATTCTCGGAACTGTTCGGAAAGAAATCCGAGGTCAACATAGGATTCAAAAACAACACCGTCCTAAACTCGTTCAAGGTCGAGGACACGTACGAGGTCGGCGAGCGGCAGGTCATTTCGGTCACGCAAATCCTTGGCCTGAAACCGACCGAGGTCATCATCAGCATGCAGGGATTCGCGAAGTTCCCCATTCTTGCCGAAGCGCCGAGATACTTTACGATTCCAGATTTGTTGGCGAAATCCAAACTGCCCGGTTCTGTGCCTGTGCCGGAGTGGATTCGTGCGAAGAGAAACTCGTGATTTTGATGTCATTCCGGGCAAGCGAAGTGCGACCCGGAATCTAGTTAGAATACGGCTTTATGTTTTACTGGATACCGGCTCGAGGCCGGTATGACGATGGGAAGTTTACCTATCGAACAACTTATCCAATTCTTTTTTCGAGAGCTGAACGAACGCGGGGCGGCCGTGGTTGCAAACTCCTGCGTTCGGGGATTTTTCGACGGCGCGAAGGAGCGCGTTCATCTCGTCGACCGAAAGCGATTTTCCGGCGCGGTAAGATGTATGGCATGCGTAGGTTTTGACGACCATGGCCAACCGCTCCTCGAGCACGTCGGTTGATTTCAAATCGGCCGCGTCGTCCGCTATGCGTTTGATAAGCGCAACCACATCGCAACCGGAAATTATCGCGGGGACTTCGCAAACGCTGATGGCGCCGGGGCCGAATTCCTCGATGATCAAGCCCAATTCCGCAAGTTCATCCTTGATGTCAAGAATCGCAGCGGCGTTTTTGGCGCCAAGCTCGACGGGTTCGGGAATCAACATCATCTGGCGCGCGACGCCTTCGGATTCCAAATCTTCGCGAAGACGCTCGTATGTAAGTCTTTCGGCGGCGGCGTGGGCGTCGAGCAAAATTAATCCACTATCGGATTGCGCCATGATGTATGTGTTGAAGACTTGGCCGCGGGCGAGGCCGAGCGGGAAGTTCTGAGCGATCTCGTTCGCGACTTCTTCGGTTGCAATAGAATCGGGGTCGACCGAGAATTCATGCACGAAGCCGATAGGGTTATTAGCGTGCGCCATTATTGCCGGCGAAAATTCGGCGTTCTTATTATACGCGATCGCGCCTATGCCGGATTCGCGCAGAGCAGCGCGGATAATCGAGATTATCATGGCGCGGACGCGGGCCTGCTCCTTAAACCTTATATCCAGTTTTTGCGGGTGGACGTTGACGTCGATGTCGGTGCGGGGGAAATCGAACCAAAGCGCGGCGATCGCGAACTGTCCCTTGGGCATGACATCGGCATACGCCCCGCGAAGTGCGCTTAGCAGCATTTTATCCTTGACGCTGCGGCCGTTGACGAAGATGTATTGATACGCGCTTGTCCCCTTGGCAACGCCGGGACGCGAGATGTAGCCGCTTAGTTTATCCGATTTGACCTCGATTAAATTCGCGCGAAATTCTTTGCCGAATATGTCGCAGACGCGGTCCAGTTTCTTGGCGGTAGGCATGAAGTGAATAGTGTCGTTTATTATGAATTCTATGGAGGGATAGCACATTGCGATGCGTTCGACAGTGTCTATGATCGCGCTTATCTCGGCGCGGTCGGATTGCAAAAACGAGAGGCGCGCGGGGACGTTGTAGAAAAGCTCGGATACTTCGATTTTAGTGCCTTGGTCGATAGCTGCCGGGCGGGGCTCGAAGACATTGCCGCCCTCGATCGCAATGGAAAGTCCAACGCCTTCGTGCGACGTGGTGATGACCATCTTGCTTACCGATGCTATGGATGGAATCGCTTCGCCGCGGAAGCCCAGGTTTAGGATGTTGGTCAAATCGTCGGTCGGAAGTTTCGAGGTCGCGTGGCGTTCCACGCACTTGAGCAAATTCTCGCGGTTCATGCCGGAACCATTGTCGGCGACACAAATATACGACTTGCCGCCGTCCTTGGCCGTGATATTTATTTTGGCGGCGCCGGCGTCGATCGCGTTTTCGACAAGCTCCTTGACCACGCTTGCGGGACGTTCGACCACTTCGCCGGCCGCGATTTGGTTGATTAGGTGCGAGGGTAGGAGGCGTATCATGATCATATCTTGTCCACGAATTTTTTGTAAACTTCAAGGGCGGGCGCGATGGAGACCAGCTCGATACACTCGTTCGCGGCGTGCGCGTTCTTGAAATTAACGCCGAAGCCCGCGGTCATGTCGCACCCCCCCCCATAGCCATTGTCGGAAAAGAGATTTGCCACGTTCGTGGGGCCGCAAACGACGCTCGGGACGTTGAACCCGGAACCCCCAAGAGCCGATTCCATAGTCGTGCGGATGTGCGAGTCGGCGCCTATCTTATACGAGGGCATACTTGCGAATTCCTCGAGCGTGATTTTGCCATCGAAGGCGTGCGCATGTTCGCGAAGGAATTTTTCGGCATCGGCGGCCGTGAAGTCGGACGTAGTCCTTATGTCGATATTCACCTTGACCTTGTCGGGAATGGTGGAGAAATAGTTGCCGCCGTGGAATGCGGTAATCGTAAGTTTGGGCGGAAGGTCGAAGCTTTTGGCCTTAACGTCGAGGCGCAAGGATTCCACGAACTTTACGGCCGTTAGAATGGCGTTGTCCTGTTGTCCTTTTCTTGATCCTGTGGGACCGGCGGTGCCCTTGATATGAGCGACTGTGCGATAGAAACCGCGCGAGCCGATTACCAACTCTTCGCTGCCAGGATACATGATGGCTCCGCCGGCGGTATCGGGATACTTTTCGATGAACGCGCGCGCGCCGTTGAACTTGCCGGTATGTTCGTCCGCGTCGAAATAAAGGATAAAGTTTTTGCCGGAGGCCTTGATGTAATCGGCAAGCTCGAACAGCATGGCTGCGCCTACCTTGGAATCGCTGACCCCGCAGCCGTAGAGCCAGCCGTCTTTTTCGGTGGCGACGAACGGATCCGTATGCCATGCCTTGGGATCGCCGATCGCGGCGGTGTCGACTACGGCATTGAGCTGATATATAGGGGCGCCGGGAGTGTTTATTATCGGAACGGCGAGGCCTACCTCGCGGCCTTCGAACTCGAGAATCTCGAACGGCAATCCATGCAGCTCGCATTTATGCGCAAGGTATTGGAGTATCGGCGCCATATAATCTATGCCGCCTTGGGACTCGATGGCGACAAGCTCCTTAGTGGTTTCTATGATATGTTTTGTGTTGTCCATGCGGAAATAATACTCCTGCGTTTCGATTAAATCAAGCTTTACAATATGCTTATTTGAAGGTATAATCTTCTATAAGGAGGAGTCATGGCACCCAACAAAAAACTAAAGAAAACCGCGGTATCGAAAGCGGGGTCCGCTAAATCCGACCACCCGGTCGAGCGCGTGGAGAGGATGTTTAAGAAGAGAGTCGAGAAGATGAACGTGAAAAAGTTCGCAAGTGATGCGTGGAACGCACTTATGAACCCATACAAGTTCTTCAATAATATATCGTCGAACGGAAACTATTCCGACGCGATCGTCCAGGCGTTGATGTATGGTATGATCGCCTTCGGACTTCACATCGTGTTCAACATCGCATCTATCACAGTGCTTGACGCTGCGGCGGCGATAATCGCGTTTGCGGCGGGATCGGTGTTGTTGCTGTTCTCGTTCGCGGGAATTTTGATGCTGTTTTCGTATGCGGCGAAAGGCTCGAGGGATTTCGAGATCGCCTTGCGCGCCACGGCAGCGGCGATGTTCATGTATCCGCTTGCATACGCGGCATACAACCTTGCGTTCACGTATTGGCTTCTGGTCTTCTTCTCGCTTCTGATAGACATGTATGTAGTGTTCCTTATCTATGTCGCGACAGAATATGCGATGAAGGGCGATGTGCGTTTGTCCCGCGTGGCGGCGGCTGTGTGTGCGGCGCTGGTCTTCTTCTTCCACGTGAATTCGATGTCGAACAGCTATATGTTTTACAAAAACCAACAGCTGTCGCTCAAGCACGCTATTGGTAAAAACTTGTGAAATAGAGCCATTAGCGGCGCCTATTTCGAATAAATCCCTTGGTCATGTATGTCAGTATACACTCCCAAGGGATTTTTCTTATACGCTTGCTCCTGACTCAATTTGACAAGTTTTTCGGATTTAGGTATATGGGTCTCAAACTGACGAGTTCGTCGGGGTGAGGGGAGTTAATTTCTAAAACAACGGGTCGCAGGTCATTTCGGAGGGCTGCTTGATTCCCATCAACTTCAACAGAGTCGGGGCGATGTTGCAGAGCGCGCCGGGGTTGATGGCTTTGATATCGGGTTTGCCAATCAGAATGCATTCGACGGGATTCGTGGTGTGCGCGGTTTTAGGTTCGCCGTTCGCGTCGATCATCTCTTCGGCGTTGCCGTGGTCGGCGGTAAGAAGCATAATGCCATCAGCTTTGAGCACGGCCGTTTCAAGCCGGCCGATACAGGCGTCGACCGCGACGACGGCCTTTTCCGCCGCCTCGAGGCTTCCGGTATGGCCGACCAAATCGCCGTTGGCGTAGTTTATTATTATCACGTCGTATTTGCCGTCGGCTATGGCTTTTTCCACCGCGTCGGTGATCTCAAATGCCGACATTTCAGGTTTAAGATCATAGCTTACAACCTTGGCGCTTGGGATAAGGATCCTATCTTCGCCTTTGAACGGTTCTTCGCGTCCGCCGTTGAAGAAGAACGTAAGGTGCGCGTATTTTTCCGTTTCCGCTATGTGAAGTTGGGTCATGCCGGCGTTTGCCAACACTTCGGAAAGAACATTTTTCAAAACGGGCGGAGGGAACATCGCGCCATAGAAGGCGTTCAATTCCTCGGAGTATTCGGCCATGCCAAGGAGGGCGCCGAACTTCACCACTTTGTCGCGTGCGAATCCCTTGAAATCGGGATAGGCGAACGCTTCGGCGATTTGGCGCACGCGGTCGTTTCTAAAGTTGGCCAAGAGAAGGCCGTCGACGTCGTTCGCGCCCACGTATCCTTCGGCTATGGTGGGCACGATAAAGTAATCGGTGGTGTCGGCGGCATAGGATTTATCTATGGCCGCGTAGATATCCGTGAAGCGCGGGCCCTTGGCTTCGATTAACGCGTCATAGGCAAGTTTCACCCTATCCCAGTTATTATCCCTGTCCATCGCATAATAGCGGCCGGAAAGCGTCGCGAGCTTTATGTTTGGGATATCGCCTAGGGCGTCAAGGAGCTGTTTCACATAGACTTTAGCGCTTGAGGGCGGGACGTCGCGGCCATCGGCTACCGCGTGTATATTGACGGTTTTTCCGGTGGTGGCAAGTGCCTTTGCAAGCGCTATGATATGGTCGATGTGCGAATGGACTCCGCCGTCGGAAAGCAGACCCCAAAGATGAAAGTCGCCGCTGGTTTTTTTCACGAACTCGATAAAATATTTGTTCGAGGTAAGGGTGTTGTTTTCTATGGCTTGCTCGATTTCGCCAAGCAGTTGCATCACCACGCGACCGGCGCCGATGTTGGTGTGGCCGACCTCGGAATTGCCCATCTGGCCGGTCGGAAGGCCGACGGCGCGGCCCGAAGCCTCGAGCAAATTATGCGGGTAGGTTGCGAGCATCCTGTGCCAATTCGGGGATTTGCCAAGTTCTATGGCGTTGCCGGCGGTTTCGGGGTTGTAGCCCCAGCCGTCGAGGATACATAGGACGAACGGTTTTTTCATAAAACATCTCCTTCATTTTTTCAAGCGAACATCGTGAGCGCAAACGCGCGCCACGCCGCCCCCACGCATGGGGCGCGCGGATAACCGCTTGCCGCCCTGCTCGGCGTGGACGGTTTGCTCCATGCCTATGGGTATTTTTATTATAAGGAGTATTTTACTTTTCTTGGCGTTTCGCGTCAAGGAGTTTTAATTCGCTAGAGCTCAAGCCTTAGGCCGACGGTGGCCGCGCCGAAGTTGAACGGGCGGAGTTGGTCCGTGGCCTCGTTATTGCGGCCGACCCAGTAATGCCTATAGCCCAAGTCAAGCACGAAGTGGTCGCCGGCGTAGAAATCTATACCAGCTCCGGCGGCGGAGGTGAAGCGCGTGAACTTGTCGTCGTCATACCTTGCATACCTTGTCGCGCCAAGGCCGCCCATGATATACGGGGCTATATTGCAATCGGGGCAATGCTTACGGCTGAACAAATGGGCGTAAAGGTTGCCCATATACATATTCGTAAGGTCGAGGTTGTCGACGCGGGCGCCATAGTTGGGGGCGCCGGCTTCGCCAAGCCTTAGGTTCTTTACTCGCGTTGCCGAGAGGTCGAAGCGGAAGAAGTTTTCGAGGAAGTAGATACCAAGCGCGCCATCAAGCAATAGGCGGTTGCCGGTTTCGACGTTTTGCGTGGCGCCGGTCGCGTCGGCATAGCGTGCGCGCTCTTCGGGGAAAACGTATCCTGCGCGGATCGAAAGCGCGAAGGTAGGGGCGTAGGGCTCGGGATCGGCGGACCAGATATTTTCATAGGTGCCGGTATAGGGGCGCTCGTCGGCGGCGGCACGGGTGATTCGCGCTGGGCGGACGGTTTTGACGTGCATGCGCTTGGCTTGTCCGGTAGTGCGGGTCGCGGTGCGGGAAGTGGTCGTGCAATAGGTTTCGAATTCATACTCGCACTCGTTATAAACCGAGAAGGCGCGGTGGTTTACGGGTGCGGTGCGGGATACCGGGATCGCGTCCGCAAGGAATAGCTTGCGCGGTGCGGTCGATTCGGCGCGAGCTGCCGAGGCAAGGGCAAGGGCCACTATGCCGAAGGAAATCAAAAGGTTTCTTAGTATCTTAAACATGGTTTTACCCCTTATTTTTAAGTTCTTGGAATGTATCTTAAAAGAAATAAATCTTTTTGTCAAGAATTATTTACAAAAAAGATTTTTGGGCTAATTAAGGGGTTGGGGTGTGGAGGATTTTGAGGTAAGTGATTGGAAATGCAGGATTTATGTTGGGGGGGGGGAAGCCACGCCTCTACAACCCCAACTGCTCTTGGCGTCCCGCCTTCGCCACAACCTTTCTATACCTTTAGCTTTCCAGCTCCGTCAGGAGCTGCGCGCACCACGCCGCCCCCACGCAGTCGGTGCGCGGTTAAAACCGCTGCCGCCCTGCTCGGCGTGGTTTGCTGATGCGTGATGGGAGTTATTGCGATGGCGAGGCTTCGTTTGAGGTAAATCAAACCTATGTTATAAACTGCGCGCGCCTAAAGGCGTAGTCATAAATTTTGGATTTATATATTATTGATAGGGTTTGTTTAGCTTTTGGAGCATAAGGTGGGTTGCGCAGCAGGCGCCCTGGTACAAATCAACCGCGCGCGTTTCCTTTAACGGGTAGGTCGGGTACACGTAATAACCCTCTTGCTTGCGTAGGTTTGTGCCAAATACGGGGGCGGCCCCTTCCCCATGCCAGGAGCCCAAGTCCATCAATAAACATTTCGCAAGGCAGGCGGCTTCGCAGCTCGAGTTTTTTTGAAACTCGGGCATTTTCAGGTATTCGTTGCCGTTTTTGCCGGCGCCGATCTCGACTGGATTACCATTTATGAAAACACAGAAACACATATTTGACCTCTAGGTTATATATGGCATTCTAGACTGTGAGATTTGTTTGTCAAGAAAAATACTTATTCCGGTCGCCTGCTAGGTCTTCGCAATAAATAAAAAGCACGTAGCGTTAAGTACGTTTACTTTTTATTTATTACTCCAGACCGTCGCAATCGCCTCGGACTAAGTATTTTTTGAAAAATCCCCCGGGGAACCAGGGGATTGAAAGTTTTGGCGTTTGCTTGTCTTATTGCGGAAGGCCCATGCCGGCGGTGAGCTGATATAGCACGACCGACACCGTTATGCCGACAATGAACGTCGCAAGCGCGAGGTTGTAGGCAAGGAACGAGAGAACCTTGAACGTATTGATATAATACCTGCGCACGAACGCAAACTTATATAGCCATAGCTGCGCCACGTTGAACACGAACAGGCCAAGGATCATCATCTGGAAGTTCGAAAGCGAGGCTGCGTCCGCGCCTGTCCTTGGCGCGTTCATAAGGGCGTTGATGGCGAACACCGCGGCAATCGTCGCGATCTTCATTATCGCGTCCTTGCCAAGATAGCTTCCGAGCTTTTTGAACTTGGTGAACGCATATTTATACGAACCGTCGCCGGCGTTGTCCCTATCGCTTCTATAGAACATAAACAGCGGGGCGAAAAGCGTCGTGCCGACTATCGAATATATACCCGAGAAGCCGAGTGCGTGCGCTCTTTTATATCCAAGCGAGAGGATTACGATGAAAAGCATGATCTCGATGGCTGTGATCGCGCCGCCGATGAACGCGGGAGCGCCGGCGGTCAAAAGCTGGAGCCCGATCATGAGCGAGAACAGGATATACGAGACTATGTATGCTCCGGTGTAAAGCTCTTTGGAAATGCTTCCTGTGAACCCGAAAAGGAAGCTTGCTAGGCCGCGCTTGCCCTGTGGCTTGAAATTGCCGTTGGCGGGGCGAGGGCGGTTAAATGGGCGACGCGGGCGGCCGCCGTGTTTTTTGGTTTGTTCTGCCATATTTTCTCCTTATATAAAGCTTGAATAAGTATAGCACGATATTCGAGAGTTGGCTAGTGGTTTTTTAGGAGTGGCTCAACTCCGCTACGGAGCGAGCGGACGTTGGCCGCCTGGCGGCGCGCAACTTCTATATAAGTCTAAAACTCTTTCCTATATCCGACCCTTGCGCCGCCGGGGCTGGCGGATACGGAAAAGCCGCTGTATTCGTCCACTAAAATCCAGGTAAAGGCCGCGGAAATAGCTGCGCCGGCCACTACGTCCCTAGTATGGTGTTTGTCAGCATAAATCCTTGACCAGCCGGTGAAGGTGGCAAGCGCATACGGCACAGCTGCCTGTTTTAGGCCGTATCTTTTGTGTATAAATGTCGCGCCCGAGAAGGCAGAGGAGGTATGGCCGCTTGGGAACGATTTATTATCGCTTCCGTCCGGGCGTTCGGCGTCGATGGTTTGTTTTAGTGCGTGGACGGTCGCGAAGGTGGCGCCGTATGAATACATGAACTGGTGCGCGCCCTTGTAGCCCTCTTCGCCCATGGCAAGGCCGAAGGCGTAGGCGGGGACTATGAATTGCGTAAAGTCGCCGATTTCCTCTATCGAGGATTTTGCGCGGGCGGCGGCGGGCAGGATCATGGCGAGGATTAGCAGTAGGCGAGGCATTTTTATTTCCTATGAAAAATCCGAATCGGACTTGTCCACCGTGCCGTCGACAAACTTCCGCACAAACGGGTGTTTGGTGGTAGCGAGCTCGGACGGTTTGCCCTCCCAGACAATTTTGCCGCCGTCAAGCACCACTACGCGGGTGGCGATTTTCTTGGCCGACTCGATATCGTGAGTAATCGTAAACGAGGTGGCGCCAAGCTTTTTTACCGTGTTCTTGATAAGCTCGTTGATCACGTTGCTCATGATCGGGTCGAGGCCGGTGGTCGGCTCGTCGAAAAAGATCATCTCGGGTTCGGAGGCTATGGCGCGGGCAAGGCCCACACGCTTTTTCATACCGCCCGAAAGTTCGGAGGGATCAAGGTCGGCCACCGACTCTGGCAGGCCCACCATGGCCAATTTCTGAATCGCGATTTTACGCGCTTTGTCGGCGGGGACGCGCTGGTTGTTGGTAAGCGCGAACGCCACGTTTTCCCAGACGGAAAGGCTATCGAAAAGAGCCGCGTTCTGGAACAGCATGCCGGATTTCTTATTAAGCGCGAAGATCATGTCTTGGGACGCCTCGGTGATATCGTGGCCGAAAAACTTCACGTGTCCCGAATCGGGCTGCAACAGCCCAAGCATTATTCGTGTTGCCACAGACTTGCCAACGCCCGAGCGGCCGAGCATCACCACCGACTCGCCCTTGGCAATCGTCAATGAAAACTTGTCCAGAACCTTTTTGGTTCCGAACGATTTCGTGATATTCCTAAGCTCGACTAGTTTTTCCACAAGGGGAGTTTATATCCCGCCGGGGATTTAGTCAACTAGTAGTATGCGGGCTCGATAAACTGGACGCGTGCGGGGATGCGGCGGGGTGCGCGGTCGCGTTCAAGGCGCTCGACCGGCATGCGGTAGTAGTTGCCTTCGGCGTCCTTGAGGTATACGAAATCCTGTTCGGAGGATCCGCAGGCTGCGAGGGCGAGAACAAATAGAAGGGAGAGTTTCTTCATTTTATATCCTTTTTATTAGGTTGAAAGAAGTTTAGACGGATGCGATCCGCTTTGTCAAGCTTAAAATCAGAGAAAATTTTGTAATCTTTTGGCATAGGAGGCGTGGCGCATGTAATACCTTCGGATTTGTTTGTTTAAGAATTCTATTTCCTCATAACCTTCGGGAAGTTTGGCATTGGTATTGATCGAAGGCTGGTTTTCGATATCGACCTCGGTATAGGTATCGACCTTTATGTCGGCTTCGATTATAGCATTGTCCATTGCCATGCGCGCCTTGTTCGCCAGCCCCTTCCCGCGCGAGGCCTTGTCTATGGCATAGAGAATCTCGATACTAGGATTCGATAGCGGGTTTTGTAGATCGAATCCAGAGCGCAGGTATTGAAATCCATGTGCGTGCAGGTTTTGGCCCATGTATGATTTCGGACCGTCTTTATCATTGATCAAATAGAGTAGTTTATTGCCAATGATGTGGTTCAAGTCAGCGTTTTTAGTAATCGTGCGGATCGAGAGCGCGCCGAAATATGGTTCGAAATCGGGATTGTTTTTAAGTAGGGAGTAAAGTGCCGCAAAGTTAAAAGAATCCTCGGTCATGCGGACTAGGTCCAGGCCCGTTCCTTCGATTGGGATAGTTTTAGGCAATTTTTTTTGTAGGACTTCTATCATATTTAGCTTTATTATTTTGTATAGGCATTCTACCCCCCCCCATAGACTTGTCAAGTGTTTTTGTCAATAAAGTAAAAGCTTGACTTTGTTCTTGTTTTGTGCTATAGGACGTTTCCGGGTCGCGCTTATGCTTGCCCGGAATGACAGCAGTTATAGGGAGGGGGAATCATGAGTCTTGGGAAAAGGCAGGAGGTTTTTGCGCGGGACGTTGCGGCGCTTTTGGGATTTGCTTTCGCGCGAGGGTTTGAGGTTAGGATCGGCGAGGCGGAGCGAACGGTCGCGCAACAGGAAATCTATGTGCGAGAGGGAAAATCGAAGACCATGGCGTCGAAGCATCTTGACAGGTTGGCGGTAGATCTATTCTTTACGTGCGGAGGTCAGGTGATTTGGGCACGCGAAGGGCTGGCTGCGCTTGGCGAGTATTGGGAATCACTTCGCGCCGGAAATAAATGGGGCGGAAATTTCAAGACTTTCCTTGATACTCCGCACTTCGAAGGTTAGCGCCCCCTGAAATCATCACGATTTGAGGGGGGGGGTGTGGTTTTATTTTTAGGGCTACTATTGATACGGGTGGTTATGTCTTTGTGTGTAAAGGCGGAGTTTGGTTTCTGTTTTCTGCCCTTTATTGCGATTGATAAACAGGGTCAGAATCCCGTTATACACCTCTGGAAGGTTTCTTTTTAACGTCGCAAGATCGAAGATCATCTTCTTATTATCACTAGTTTCGTTGCGCGTAAGCTCGGCATATTCTTTGGCCACGGAATCGGGTTGCGGATGTAGAGCAAGATGGCTGATCAAATCACGATATTGTCCGTTCGAAAGTATGCCGAACGCGGATTTGGGATTTTCGATTATGTGTGCGAGTTGTTTCCTGACTTCTTCGGCCATGTGTTCCATGAGTTTAATACTGTCGGTATTATCAATTGCCGTGGGAAAATAGGTTTTGCTTTTGGTTGCCATGGTAGCCTCCTTTTTAGTAGTAGTCTTTTTGTGTTTTCCATTGAACTGTCGGCCATGCGGCAGCGGTGGAAGTTTGTGCAGCTTGCTCCTTTTGCGCCTTGGCCGCTTCGTCCCGGAGGTAGGCGAAATATGGAGGGTTCGCGTCGTAAACGGCGCAAAGTGTAGGCAGCAGGTTTCTTTCGGCCGGAGAGAGCGTCCGGTTTACCGCGGCAAGGGCCTCTTCCTCGGCCTTGGTATAAGTGCTGTCGATATGGCGTTTTTTCAGCGCGTCGGTCGCCCGGATCACAAGGTCGGCATGTTTGTTCAAAAGGTTGTTCGCAGTGTTTTGCTGGTCGGCGGAGAAGTGGAACACAATCGGCCTTATGGGTTTGCCCGAAGAGTCGGAGGCCTCTTCGAACGCGCTATAGGTTCCGGGATAGTTTTTCTGTATGGTGGCGAGCGTCCTTATCATCGGGCAATCTTGTCTGCCGTTGCATTCCTCCATACCCTTGAAAAACTCGGTGCTGCTGTTGAGTTTTTCGATAAGTTTGCGGGCGTCGCTTTGGCTTAGGATAGCGATCGCCTTGTTGGGATTATTAAGAAAGAATTTTATGTCCGGCGATTTGTATTGTTTTTCGCGAGTTTTTTGGAATCCCATGGGAACTCTCCTTTATCCGGGGAGAATTATACCATAAATATTGAGAGTAATCAATTATTCTTTTGATTATCCGGCTCTTGTATAAGAGGCAGGGAGAGGGAATAATATGCTTGATTTTTTGGGTTTGGCCACGGCTTTTGGCTTGGGTTGTTGTTTGACGCTTAATTTAGCGGGCGCTATGAATTTTTCCGCGGCCTTTACTATGGTTTGAAATTCCTTTTGATTGCGGCGTTTGAGTTCCGAGACGTCGAGCATGATTTCGGCTATGCCAGGGTATTTGGAAAGTTGCGCCATCGCCGCATGGCGTTTCGGGCCGTCGGTTGCGAGGTCGTCGATAAGCTGGCCATGTTTAGCATACGTGGAAACCATAGAGTTATAGATCCTATTATCCTCGGCGGTATCGGAATCTATATCCCCATCTATAACCTTGAACGGTTCGTTTTTATTTTTTCGGGACTTTATACTATCTATCGCGCGTTTGAACATAATGCGGAACTCCTTGTTTCGGACGCTTCATTATACCATTATTTTGAAAGGGCTTAAATAGAAAAATTTTCCCCAAGATAGACACGGCGGACGTTAGTGTCGAGGATTATGCTTTCGGAATCGCCTTCGGCCAAAATCTTGCCGTCGTGAAGGATATATGCGCGGTCGGTGATCGAGAGCGTTTCGCGGACATTGTGGTCGGTGATCAGGACGCCGAGGCCTTTGTCCTTGAGGTGCGTGATCAGGTTTTTTATGTCGCCCACAGAGATCGGATCGACGCCGGCGAACGGCTCGTCAAGGAGGATAAATTTCGGGTTGGAGGCAAGCGCGCGGGCGATCTCGAGCCTTCTTCTTTCGCCGCCGGAAAGCGCGATCGACGGTGCGTCCTTGAGGTATGAAATCGAGAACTCGTTCATCAACTCGTTCAATTTATTTTGGCGCGTGTCGGGATTATCGTAAATCGTTTCAAGCACGGCCATGATGTTTTCGGCTACGGTGAGCGACCTGAATATCGAAGATTCCTGGGGCAAATAGCCGATACCGGCGCGGGCGCGGCGATAGAACGGATAGCGCGATATGTTGGTGTTGTCGATCAAGATCTGGCCGTGGTCGGGCTTGATAAGGCCGGTGATGCAATAGAAGCAGGTCGTTTTGCCGGCGCCGTTGGGGCCAAGGAGGCCTACGATTTCGCCTTGGTTAATCTTGACCGAAACGCCGCGAAGGATAGGGCGTTTGTTATAGGCTTTGGAGATATTGTTCGCTACGATCTGGCTCATCTTTTGATCCCGCCGGTCATGAATTTGCCGGAAACCCTATGCTCGCCCTCCTTGGGAAGGATATTGGCGGTGCCAGAGCGCATATCGTATATGATCTTGCCGCCGGTGATGTGCGAGCCGTCCGTCCTTTTGAACCCTACGTTGCCGGTGATTTCCGCTATGCCGGTGGTGGCGTCGTAATCGGCTTTGTCGCCGTAGATTTCCTCGCCGCCGTCGAGGATTCTTATATTCCCGGTGGCGTGAACGCTAAGCAGCTCCTTGCCGCCCTCGGTAAAAACCACGCGGGCAAAGTCGGCGAAGATTTTGCGGTTGTCTTCGGTTATAAGGATTTGGCGCGCGGTGGCGTAGTTTTGGGCGCGATAGAATATGACCTTGTCGGTGGATTCGAATTGCGAGCCCTGGTTCCTCATGATGACGGCGTTTTTGGTGGGCGTGAGAGTGATAATGTCTTTTATCATGTCGTAGTGCATGAGATCGGAAAGTATTTCCTGTTCGGGGGATTTAAGGCGCACCGTGCCCTCGGCGTCGATTTTGGAAATGCGGCGGTCGTCAAGGTAGGTGGCCACCATCTTGTCGGCGCGCATTGCATAGATTTCGGTTTGCGCCTGGGCGTTGCCGGCCATGGTTATGGTTTTGGCCTCCATGTTCCAGGCAAGGCCATCGTCGGAGGAAAAGTCTATGGCTTGGCCTGGGCTGGCCTTGGGATTTGCAAAGGCAAGTGTTGGCAGGAACAGCAATGTTAGTATGAATTTTCCCATTTACTAAATTCTATACTCGAGAGGCTGTGGTGTCAAGGTTGGTATATTGTTAAAAAATGCCACTTGACAAAATATAATAATATGTCATAATATATTCATATTAATAAAACAAAGGAATAAAAATGAAAAATAATTTGGCTGCAAAGATATTTTTGGGTGCGACCGTATTATTTTTGCTTGGAGGGATTGCGACTCAGGTAGTAGGTATGGCATTTCTTAATAATGCAGACTTGTATGTCGGCGGCGTTGCGTCTATGCTGATATCTTTACCTGTCGGTATGGTTGCGGCTTCTTCTTGGAGCAAATCAGACGACGAACAGCTATCCCGCGCCCGGCAAAAAACCCGATAATAGTTTTGAAAAAGGGCTCCGAGGAGCCCTTGTTTTATTTCTTTTCTTCTTCTTTCTTTAGACCGGGCTTACCGTCGGCAAGCCATTTTTCAAGCCATTTGATCGAATAGGTGCCGTCGATGAATTCCTTTTGCTGCAATATTTCCTGCTGCAACGGAATGACGGTTTTGATTCCGTCGAAGACGAATTCGCTTAGCGCCTGGGCGGTTCTTGCGATGCACTTTTCACGCGTGGGCGCGAAGGTGATGAGCTTGGCAACCATCGAATCGTAGTTCGTGGGAATCCTATAACCGGAATACATGCCCGAATCGACGCGGACGCCAAGGCCGCCGGGAGCGTGGTAATGCTTCACGAGGCCGGGCGAAGGCATGAACGTTTCCGGGTCTTCGGCGTTGATGCGGCATTCGATGGCGTAGCCGTTCGCCTTGACATCGGCCTGGGTGTATCCAAGCTTTTCGCCCGAGGCGACGCGGATTTGCTCGCGCACCAAGTCCACACCATATACCTGTTCGGTCACGGGGTGCTCGACCTGGAGGCGAGTGTTCATTTCCATGAAATAGAACTGGCCTTCTTCGAACAGGAGCTCGATGGTTCCGGCACCGCGGTATTTCATCTTCTCCATCGCGGTGCGGACGGTTTCGATGATGTATTTGCGCTCGTCGTCCTTTAATATAGACGCGGGCGCTTCTTCGATAACCTTTTGGTGCCTACGTTGCACCGAGCAGTCGCGTTCGCCGAACACTACGGCGTTGCCGTATTTGTCGCCCATGACCTGGAGCTCGATGTGTTTCGGATTGGTAAGATACTTTTCCATATAGACGCGGTCGTCGCCGAATGCGTTCTTGGCCTCGAGCTTGGCGACCGGGAAGAGTTCGATAAGCGCCTTCTCGTCGGGGCAAATTTTCATGCCGCGTCCGCCGCCGCCGCTTGCTGCTTTGACGATGACGGGATAGCCGAACTTGCGTGCGGTTTCGATTGCCTCTTCGAGCGTGTCGAGCGCGCCGTCCGAGCCGGGGATCACGGGTATACCGATTTCGACCGCGGTGCGTTTGGCTTCGACCTTGTCGCCCATGCGGCGAAGGTGGTCGGGGCTGGGCCCGATGAATTCGATGCCATGAGCCTCGAGCATTTCGGCGAACTCGGCGTTTTCCGAGAGGAAGCCGTAGCCGGGGTGCACCGCGTCTGCGTTCGTGATTGTCGCAGCCGAGATGATGGCGGATTTGTTAAGGTATGATTGGGGGCTGGGCGCGGGGCCGATGCACACCGATTCGTCGGCCATCTTGACGAACATGGCTTCGGAATCGACTGTGGAGTGGATGGCGACCGTCTTTATGCCCATTTCGCGGCAGGCGCGTATAACGCGAAGCGCGATTTCGCCTCGGTTAGCAATAAGGACTTTTTTTATCATGGACTACTCCACAATGAAAAGAGGTTGACCGTATTCGACGGTTTCCGACTCTTTTATAAGGATTTTTTTCACGGTGCCGGCGGCGGCGGCCTTCACGGGATTGAAGGTTTTCATCGCCTCGATAAGGCAGAGGATATCGCCTACGCCCACCTTTTGACCTTCTTGAACGAAGTCTTTGGCTCCGGGCTCGGGGCGAAGATATGCCACGCCGACCATGGGCGATTTGACCGCGTTTTCAAGGTTAGGGGCGGCCGCGGAGGCTACTGCTCCCATCGCGGCGGCGGTAGGGGAATTGCCGGGAACGCCGGGCATGGCCGCGGCAACGGTGGCGCCGGCTACGGGCTTGGCGTTGCTGATCTTAATCTTTTGGCCTTTGTATTCGTATTCGATTTCGGTTAGGTTGTGTTTTGCGAGAAGGTCGGAAAGTTCGGCGACAATCTTGTCCACGCTTTTTGATTTTGTAAACATTTTACTCCTTTAGTTAGGTTTGAGGACAGATTATAAGGTTTTTTTTCTAGCTGTCAAACTAATTAGCAGAATTAAGAACAACAGGGGAACGACGAAAAAGTCGCCGGTCAAAGAATAAAAAGTTCTTGGCTGGCGTTTTGGTAGGGGCAAATCGATGAAGCCTGCGTATGTAAATTTCGCGGACGGGCGGCCGTGGGCGTCGATTATCGCGCTGGTCCCGGCGTTGACCGAGCGGATTACGGGCAATCCCTGCTTCACCGCTTGAAGTTGGGCCAGCGCGAAGTGCTGTGCCTTGCCTGCCGGGCCGAACCAGGCGTCGTTCGAGATATTTATTATATAGTCGGCGTGGCGGGAAATCCTTTGGGGAAATATTATCTCGTAGCAGATAAGCGGAGCGGCGGCGGTGTCGCCGATTTGGATTTTCCTTGACGAAGTGCCGGCGGTGAAGTCTGTGGCGCCCGCCGTGAACTTGTGCCAGCCTATGATGTTGCGAAGAGGCATATACTCGCCGAAGGGGACGAGGTGCTTCTTGTCATAGATCGCGACTATCCCGCTTCTATCGGCTATGCCAAGCGAATTATAAAGCTTGTGGCCCTCGGCATGGAAATCGCGGCGGGTGAAGCCGAATGCTATGTTTGATGTTTCGTTGACCGCCTCCATCAACAAGACTTCGGCATGAGGGTCGATCGTGGGATCGGTATCAAGCGCGGATTCCGGCAGCACGAAAAGGTCTATGTTTTCATGACCGTCTGATGCGATAAGCGATAGCTGGCGATAGAAATTGGTAGGATTCGGGCGGAGCGGGTTCTGTTCGTCTATGTTAATAAGGCGGACGGTAGTGTCGGTGTAGGCGGGCGCAGGCATGCGAATCCAGCCGAATATGGCAAGCGAGAGGAGGATTACGGCGGAGGCTTTTTTATTGGCGAATGTAAATGCGTATACGATTAGCGCGGTAAGACCGGTGGTGCCGAAGAGGGCTAGACCTTGCAACATGACAGGCGTGTCGGCGAAAATGCTTGCGATAGGGTTCCAGGCGAAACCGGTCAGGAACCAACCGCGGAACCACTCGAGCAGCGCGAAGGTCGCGGCGAAGATTACGGCTTTGTGGTTTTTTGCGGCGTTCGCGGCGGCTGCGGCTATTCCGTAGAATATAGCGAGGTAGGCGGCCATGGCGGCGATTGCTATGGGTGCAACTATTTCTTGTCCGATAAACGTGAACGGGTGGGCAAGCCAGGAGTAGCTTATGATTCCAGAGATAAACGCGATCGAGAAGGCGCGCCCCGCTGCTTGGCGAGGAGTTTTCGCGCTGGTCGCCTTGCGAAATATAAACCATATATATATGGCGGCGAGCGGCCAGAATCCGAACGGAGGGAAGGCAAGCGCTCCGGCGATGCCAACCGCGCTATAGGTAAGGATCGGAGATTTCAAGAGTTTTGAGTATCTCAATTTCTTTCCTTTCCATTTTGGTGGCTTGGGCGTCGGTTTTGTGGTCGTATCCGTTAAGGTGGAGCAGACCGTGAAGCAAAATATGCGCGAAGTGGTCGCGGAATTTTTTGCCTTGTTCGCGCGCCTCGCGCTCGAGCGTATCGAGCGAGATTATTATGTCGCCGGTGGATTCGAACGAAAGGACGTTGGTGGGCTTGTCGAGCTTGCGGAATTGTTTGTTGAGTTTGCGGATTTCGGAGTCGTTAGAGAGGATGATTATTATGTCCTTCATGCGCGTCTTTGCAGAGCGCTTCCGCCCTGCCGGCGTGGTTTGCTTAAAAACTTTTTCAGCGAGGGATTTTATGCGCTTGGCGTTCCAACGCTTATCAATGACATGGAGCGTCATCATTGCCCCGCGAACCTCTCGATTCCCATGATTATCATGTCGGGTATGTTGACCGAGCCGGTGGCGAAATCGAAATGGGAACCGTCGGTCATGAAATGGTCGCTGGCGCCCGGAAGAATTTCGACATACCTTGTCCCAAGAAGATTCGCGGAATATATAGCGGCGGCGGAATCGTCGGGAATTTTCCAGCGGTTGGCGACGCGCAAATCTATGTCGACAGAGAAGTCGGGGCGAAGGCGTATATCCGAAACTGCTCCGACCTCGATACCGGACATGCGGACAAGCGAGCCGTGGCGCAGCCCCTCGGCATTCTTAACCGTTGCCGTGAGAACGATATGCGAGGGATTGGTCGCGGAGCGCGAAAATATCACCGCGGCCAGCCCTATGACTAGTGCAGCGATCGTTATGATATGCGCCCTCCTCCTATCGTGCATATTCACAATGTCCTATAAAAATTAGCGAAATAGTCGCGTAGTTCGGAGGCCGGGAGGCGGATCTGCTCCATAGAATCGCGGTCGCGAATCGTTATCGTCTTGTCCTCGAGGCTTTGATGGTCGACGGTGATGCAAAGCGGGGTGCCGATCTCGTCATGGCGGCGATAGGATTTGCCGACGTTGCCGGAGTTTTCAAGCATGATGCGGCCGGTGCCGAGGAACTTGAGGCTTTTCCTTATCTCTTCTGCCATCGCCACGATTTCGGGAACGTTTTTGGCAAGCGGGATAATGGCGGCCTTGACGGGCGAGAGCCTTGGGTGAAGTTTAAGGACTATTCTTGTATTGCCGTCGCCAAAGTCTTCTTCGGTATACGCGTTATCAAGAACGGCGGTGAAGCAGCGGTTGGTGCCCATCGCGGTTTCGATAACGAACGGGATATAGGTTTCGTTTGTCGCAGGATCGGTATAGGAAAGTTTCGCGGTCGAGTCGGTATTTTTGCGAACTTTGGCCTTGATATCGAACTCGTCCTGTGCCTTGGTGTGCGAGCCCAGGTCGTAATCCTGGCGATTGTGAACGCCTTCTACTTCATCAAATCCATAGGGGAATTTGTATTCGATGTCGAATGCGGCTTTGGCATAGAAAATCAGCTGTTCGTGTTCGGTGAAACGTAGGCGTTCCGCGGGGATTCCCATGATGTCCGTCCACCAGGCCATGCGGTCGGCTTTCCATTTTTCGAACCATTCCATGTCCGTTTTCGGGTTGACGAAGAACTGTAGCTCCGCCTGTTCGAATTCGCGAAGGCGGAAGAGGAAGTTGCGGGGCGCGATCTCGTTCCTGAATGCTTTGCCGGTTTGCGCTATTCCAAACGGGATTTTGCGCGAGGTGCAATCGAGTATGTTCTTGAAGTTGATATAGGTCAGCGTCGCGGTTTCGGGGCGCAGATAGGCGTTAAGCTCGCCCTCGGTCGCACCGACGGAAAGGCCGATCATAAGCTTGAAATCCTTGGGCGGCGCTAGTTCGGAGGCTTTGCACGAATCGCATTTCGTGGTATCTACCATCTTGTCCTGGCGCATGCGGAGACCACATTTCATGCACACCACAAGCGGGTCGGAGAAACCGTCTTCGTGTCCCGAATACTGCCAGGCCTTGCGATGGCTGATAAGGCTGGCTTCGAGGCCTTCGACGTCGTCGCGATTATAAACTACGGAATTCCACCAATGGCGGCGGATATTTTTAATAAGTTCGACTCCCATAGGGCCGTAGTCGTATATACCCTTTACTCCGCCATAAATATCCGAGCCCTGGAAAACAAATCCACGACGCTTGCAAAACGATGCTAATTCTTCTAATGACTTTGACGGCATTTCTTACCCTTATATTTGATTAGTTGGAAGATGAAATTAGACTGTTTTTACGGTGAAAGCAAGCAAATATTGTCCCAATGATAAAAATGTTCCTAAAAAGTTCTTGACATTTTAGAACAAATGTGGTATAAATCTATTTATCAAGGCCAGGACTTTACCTTTTCTCTTCTTATTTCTGGTTTCGGGGCGCTTAGTTGTTAAGCGCCTCTTTCTATATATATATTATATTAAGGTATCAAATGAACAAAACTTTACACAAGGGGGATTTCACATGGAAGGAATTCCTTGCCATAATAATGGTGCCCGTGTGCGGGACAATATATGCTCAGGTGGCGTCGTTGCGCGCCGAGCTTTATTCATTCAAGGTCGAAGTCGCTAGTTCATACGTGCCGAATTCGCGTTTGGACAAGCTTGAGGAAAAACTTGATAAAATTTCAGAGCAGATCGCGAAGCTGTCGATCAAGGTCGCTATAAGGTAATTTAATAAATCAGGAGAAGGAATGTCAAACGCAAAAATGCGCGGGGCGATCGTGCTTGCGAAATCGCTTGCCGCTGTCGGTGCCGACGGGGAGCTTGCCCACGCGCTTGCGAATGCCGCCGTGAATTTCGCAGCATACGAATCCGAAATAGACGAGAGGGCGAACTTCATCTCGTCATGTGTGGAACTTTTCGACTGTTGGAAATCGCCACGCTTTATGGAAGGAGTAATGTATTCCGATTCGATTTTCGCTTTGGCACTTTGCGCGGTCGGAGGAGAGCTTTGCGACATAACATACGGATCGCGGAGATTTTTGCGTCGCGGGTGCGGGGCGGATTTCGCAATAGGACTCGAACCTGTTTTTAGAGCGGGCGGATATGAATTTTACAACAACTGTTAGGAGAAACAAAAAATGAAACTCAAAGGAGTCCTTGAGAAATACAGGGCGAAAATAATCGCGACCGCCGCCGCAATCGGATCGGTCGTCGCATATCTTGTCGGCGATGTAGATTTCGACGCGATCGTCGTCGCTATAACGAACATATTCAACTAGGAGGAAAAAATGGAAAAAGAAAAACAAAGCGTAATCGAGATGGCCGAAGCGACAAGCAAAGCCCCGACAGAATACGAAATCGTCCTTGCGGGCGACATAATAACGCGCGACGCGGGCACGGAAGAAAAAATGCGCGCGCTCGACTTCACCAACGAGCAGGCGCAGTTCGTATACTCGAAG
>WQWV01000011.1 GCA_009785175.1 Alphaproteobacteria bacterium | reverse complement strand
TTTTCGTCCGCCGCCCCGTATCTACCGTCATGTTTGTGCTTTTGTGGGTTGCGCTTGGCATAGCCGCGTTCCCGCGCATGAATATAGAGAACCGCCCGCCGATCGACTTCCCGATGGCCACCGCCACGTTCGTCTATCCCGGCGCATCTCCGCTTGATATGGAATCGCTTATCGTCAAACGCGCCGAAGACGCGATGAGCGAGATAGCGGGGCTAAAGAAAATCACCTCGAACGTATTCGAAAACGGCGCGTTCATCATGGTCGAGTTCAACTTCGGCGAGAACGTGAACGACAAATCCTCCGAGATGAAGGGCAAGCTCGACGGCCTGGCGGGCGATTTTCCCGAAGACATGCGCGCGCCGGTTGTGGAGAAATTGAACCCGCTTCAAGAACCGGTTCTTGACATAGTTCTTTCCGGCGCCGACGCCCGCGATCTTGACATGTTCGTGAAGGATATTTTGAACCAGCAGATTACGGCGATTCCCGGCGTCGCATCGACTTCGACTTTCGGCGGCCACGAACGCGCGATTCGTATCGGGCTTATTCCCGAGCTTATGGCCGCGCGCGGTGCCGCGATCATGGACGTTGTGGGCGCACTCTCGCGCAGCAACCTTAACGTCCCCGGCGGAAGGATCGAATCCTCGCGAGCAAGCAACGTCGTGCGCTTCGTGGGCGAATTCGCGAACGTCGACGACATATCGAACCTTAGGATTTCGACAAGCGAGGGCGCGAATTTCAAGCTCTCCGAAATCGCCACGATCTCCGATTCAATTCGCGATATCGAGGACGGCGCAAGATACAACGGCGAGAACATAGTGATGGTCTCGGTCGTGCGCTCCTCGGACGGCAACGCGATAAGGATTTCGGACGCGGTGAAACGCAACTTCGCGCGTTATGAATCTTTGATGGTCGAATACTTCCGCACCAAGGACGCGAACGCCACACCCGCGATGAAGATCGTTTCCGACACCTCGGATAACATACGGCGCGAAACGAACGCGACGCTTGTGGGCATAGCGTTGGGCATTTTGCTTACCGTCATCACGCTTCTTGTTTTCACGCGTAATTGGAGGACGACTGTCATAGCGGCGGTCGTGATCCCCACCACGCTTGTATCAGGATTTTTCTTTATGGATTGGGCGGGATTCTCGGTAAACATGATGACGCTCTTGGCGATGGCCACCGCGCTTGGCACGCTTATCACAAGCGCGATTATATTGATCGAATCCGCGCTATCCGAGCTTGACGCCGGCGCCACGCCCGAAGAGGCGGCGATCAACGGCACGAAAAAATCCGCGGTCGCGGTCATGGCCGCTATGGGCACCAACCTCGTCGTGTTTTTACCCCTTGCATTCATGGGCGGCATAGCTGGCCAGTTCATGAAATTCTTTGGCATGATGGTGGTCTACCTAACGCTGCTTTCGCTTATGTTTTCGTTCAGCTTGACGCCGATGATGATCGCGAAAATTTTGCGCAAATCGCCGGCCAAGAAAAAAGCCGCCGCAGAGAAAAAACCGCTCGCCTGGTTCCGTCCGTTTTTCGATTTCCAGCTTAAAAATCCGGCCATAGTGATTGCGGCCTCGTTCATGGTGCTTGTGTTCTCGTCGATGCTTATGCGCTTCGTCGGAAACGAGTTCCAGTCCGCGACCGACGCCGACGAGATCAACATCACCGCCCGCGCGCCCGTCGGCACTACGTATGCGAAATCGGAACAGATCGCCTCAGAAATAGAAGAGCGCCTTCGCGCATTTCCCGAGGTCGTATCCACCGCCACTAAAATCGGCGAACGCGGCACGCAAAACATCGGGATCAAGGTCGGCCTTACGCCCCGCGGCACGCGCATATCGGACAAGCTTTTATCGCAACGCATGCTACCCGCTATCGCCGACATTCCCGGTGTGGAAATTCAAATAGCCGCAGGCGAGCGCATGGGCGGCAACATGAACGACCTTATCCTTAACATCACCGGCATTAAGGACGAGAAGCGAGACGAATACGCGCGCCAAATCCTCTCTATCATAAACGAAATTCCCGAGGTTCAAAGCGCCGTGCTTACCGCCCAAATCCCCGGCGACGAGCTTAAATTCATTCCCGATTCCGAACGCATGCAATATTGGGGAGTTTCGAACCAAGCGGCCGCAACCGCGCTCCGCACCGCGCTTTTCGGCAACGATAACCTAAAGTTCCGCGACGCTGGCGACGAGTTCCCGATCATAATCGAGTTCGACCGGGCATACAAAACCCGCGCGATGTTCGGCTCCATATTCGTATCCTCGCCCAAGGGACTAGTGTCGCTTGATAAACTCGGCACAGTCGTATCCACTCAAGCTACTCCGAACATAAACCGCATAGACAAGTCGCGCATAACCGAAATCGGCATCAACCTTGGCAAGTCGACCATCGGCCCCGTGCAAGCGAGTATCGAGGCTGGCATGAGGGCGAACATTACCTTCGCGCCCGGCTATACTGCCGAGTTCGGCGGCATGTCGGAAATCCAGGGCGAAGCCACGTCCGAAATCGCCAACGCGTTCTTGCTAGCGACGATACTTACATACATGTTGCTGGCCGCGATGATGAACTCTCTTGCCCACCCGTTCACCGTGGCAACCTCTATTCTGTTCAGCTTCACCGGAGTGTTTGTCGCGCTCTACCTTTCGGGCAAAAGCGTTAACATCGCCGTTATGTTGGCGATAGTCATGCTTGTGGGCTTGGCCGTGACCAACAATATATTGGTTCTCGAGCCGACGATCAATCGAATAGCCAAGGGCGAAAACGCCGAGAAGGCGCTGTGGGAAGAATACGTTTCCAAATCGCGCATGATATTGATGGCGACCATAGCTGTTGTAGCCGGCCTCGCTCCTCAACTTTTCTCGCCCGAGGGCATGAAGGCTGCGATGGGCGCGGTGATTGTCGGCGGTATGCTTGCCTCGCTTTTCTGGACGTTCGCGATGACCCCCGCGCTGTTTATGGCGATCGAGAGGTTGAGGAACGGACGGAAACAAGGCGCTTGACGCCCGCGATATAGCGCTCTATAATCCGCTAAGAGGACCCGCATGAGCAACTACCCGAACACCCCTTCGATGGACGAAATCCTTGCCCGCATCAAACGCGCGCTCGAGGCAAGGGAGAAGGGTTCGCAAACTCCGGTATCCGAATCCGCGCCGACGGCGCAACCGCTTTTCAAGGCTGCGTCGAACGTCTTTTCGATCGAGGAGGCACGCGAATACGCCGCCAATCCCGATGTTGCGAAAAAGATTTTCGAAAGCAATTTCGCCGACGGCAACGATCTTAATTTGGCTCCGGCCGCGCCCGCCAAAAAGGTATTGAAACTCGACGCCAGCATGAAGGTCGCGAAATCCCTCGATCTTTCAAACATCGACGCCGACAAGTTCGCAACCATCATCGCGACCGCCATGAGCCGCGACCTCGGCATTTCATACCTTGCGCCCAAGGTCAAGGAATGGCTTGGCCTCAACCTTGCCAATGTCGCCAAAGCGTCAAAGAAATAGCCTAATTCAAAAACCAAGCGACGCCGAGCGGGCGGCGGAGCGAGCAAGCTCGCTGATTAAAAACATAAAAATTATTGACTTTCATTAAGCAAGCCTATATAATGCACGCCGTCGCGGGGCTGTAGCTCAGTTGGTTAGAGCGCCTGCCTGTCACGCAGGAGGCCGAGGGTTCGAGCCCCTTCAGTCCCGCCACTATCTAAATAAAAGAACTCCCTTCATGGGGGTTATTTTATTTGAGATTGTAAGACCTGGAACTCGAAACCGCCAAAGGGTTCAAAACGCCAAGAGCAGTTGGCGTTTGTGTGGGTGGTGCGAGCGGGAGGCTTGCGGAAAAATTTATAATTTGAAAGCAAGCACGCGGGTGATGCCGGCCAAATCCTTGAACGATTTTATTAGTTTATAATTGGCACCTACGAAAATTTTTTCTATTCGACTTGCCTGCCCCGCCCCGATTTCAAGAAGGATTATGCCCTGCGGTTTAAGTATGTCGAGCTTCGCGATCGCACGGTAAAAATCGTATCCGTCGCGACCGCCGTCAAGCGCGGCCTTAGGCTCGAAATCCTTCACGTCGGTTTGCAGCTTTTTTATGTCGGAGGATTTTATATACGGAGGATTTGCGATAACCAAATCGAATTTTTTTGCGACCGTGAAGTCGCGCATGTCTGCAAACTTGAAAGTCGATTTTACGCCAAGCGATTTTGCGTTCGCCCGTGCGATCCTAAGCGCGGCTTTGGAAATGTCGATCCCGGTGCCGGTCGAGTGCGGAAATTCCTTTGATAATGTCAATAGCAATGCGCCGGATCCGGTGCCAAGATCTACTATTCTTCCATTAAAATCCGGCGACAGCAATTCCTTCGCCGCGTCGATCAGCGTTTCTGAATCCGGCCGCGGGATAAGCGTTGCCGAGCTTACCTTGAAATCGCGGCCATAAAATTCTCGGCTTCCGATTATGTATGCGACCGGTTCGCCGGCGGCGCGACGAACAAGGAAGGATTTGTATTTTTTTATCTGTGCAGGCGTTGGTTCTATAGAAGATATTCTCGGATCAACACCGATTATTTGTTGCAATAGGACGCGGGTGTCAATGGCGGACAACTCCGCTACGGAGCGGGCGAACACCTGTGTGAGCCAACGCCCGTGGGCAAGCGGACGTTGGGGTCCTTCGGCGCGCGATCTATGGTTGCGCTGTGTGGATTCCGAGGATCGCATCATTCGATCGTATAAAGATAGTCGACGGCCTCCATCGCGGCCTGCGCTCCGGACGCGGCGGCAATCACGGCCTGGCGGAAACGCGGAGCCTTGACATCTCCGGCGGCGAAAACCCCGTCGACGGTCGTCTTGGTCAAATTGGGTTCCGTAATGATATAGCCGCTGTTGTCAAGTTCGATTACGTCGCCAAGGAACGCCGTGCTTGGCATAGTTCCGATCGAGATGAACGCGGCGGATACGTCCAAGATCTGCTCGTGCTTGTCGACCGACAGGCGGAGGGATTTCAGCGCGCCTTTTTCATCGGTGATGAACTCGTCGATTTCGGCGGGCGTTATGAATTTTATGTTCTCCGTTTCGCGCGCGCGGGCGACGTTGATTTCCTCGGCCCTGAATTCGTTGCGACGATGGACAAGGTATACCGTGCGTGCGATCGTGCTTAGGTGCAACGATTCAATAAGCGCCGAGTTTCCGCCGCCGACGACGGCCACGTCCCGGCCCTTGAAGAAAAAGCCGTCGCATGTGGCGCAATAGGATATTCCCTTGCCGATAAGGGCAGCCTCGTTCGGCATACCAAGCGGGCGCGGCGTAGTTCCGGTGGCGATGATTACCGAATGCGCCTCGATTTTTTCTCCGCCGTCGGTGTTAAGGATCTTTATTTTTTTAAGAATATCGGCCGAGACGACCGAGCCCATCTTCATTTCCGCGCCGAATGATTCTGCCTGCTTCCTCATTTCTTCGGTCAAGAATATACCGTCGATCTTCTGCGCGAATCCGGGATAGTTTTCAAGGTGCATTGTGCGGGCGATCTGGCCGCCGAATTGCATGCCCGCGATCATGACGGTTTTCTTGCCTGCGCGTGCGGCGTATATTGCGGCGCTATATCCGGCGGGACCGGAACCAATTATTGCTATATCGTATATCAATTACTTTTTTTCCTACTTACAGAAGCTCCCTCTTTCGAGGGAGCGTTCCGTCATCGATTACTTGTTGATCTTTTTCAAGAATGCCTCATAGGCCTTTCCGGTCGTCTCGTCGTTGTTAAAGCCGAGTATATGGTCGCCGGTGTTTCCGAAAACCGCAACGGGCACGCCGCCGGGCTGGAATCCGATGGCCTTAGCGGCGGCGAAATAAAGCGCGCGGCCCTCGGGCGTGGCAACGTTGACCTGTGTGATTTTGACCTTGCCGAATTTCTTCTCGTTCTTCTTGATGAACTCTTTGGCAGTGTGGCAGTGCGGGCATGTGTCGATATAGAATATCACAAGCTCGTTGGCCGCAGGTGTGAAATCGGGAAGCTGGACCTCCTGCACTCGCTCGGCCTTTGGTGAACCCGAGAACGACGCCGAAATCGCGCCGACAGCAAGCACAGCGGCGGCCGCAGCGGCTATCAGGGATTGCTTTCTCGTGAATTTAATTTTAGCTTTTTTTGCCATTTTTCCTTCTCCTTCTTGTTGGAACATAGGGATTATATGATACTTGCGCGCAAATTTCCAGTAAAAAATAATAGAGAAACGCCTTATCTCCGAGCAAGCCAAGACGCCGAGCATAGGCGGCGTGTCCCGAAGGGCGCGGCTCTCCATGCGTGGGGGCGGCGTCCAGCGCGCAGCGAGTGAACTCGCTGAGAGTTTATGTATGCTTGACTTTTAAGAATAATGCCTATAATATATTGGACATAAATATTAATTTTAGGGAAACGAAAGCGCAGCAAACATAAATGGTAAAAGTCGTCAATCCGCAAAAATCCCAGATCTCTCCATCGTCAGGCGAGATCACGACGACGGTTCACAATCTTTTGAAATCAAGAAATGTCGCCGGAAGAATTGTAAAACTCGACGATAATAGCAGGGACAAGATAATCGAAAATTTCGGCGTCGGCAATGTGGCTATCCCTATGCAAAAGGTCCTTGACATTCTGGGTATCCGCGTGATGCTCGCCTCGATTTCCGCGATCGAGGGACGAGAATGGGAAAAGCGCATTATGGCGCTCGAGTTCGCCAACCGCGTCGCAAAACACATGCCCTACGAACTTATCCGCCCCCTTAACGCCGCAGATAAATTCATAAAGGGCAACGCATCGGCCGAAGAACTTGCATATTGGCATGCCGAAGCCCGGAATATAAGGGATAAAACCGAATTCGCATTCAAGGAGAAGCTTGCCGGCGTCGCAATGTCCGTCTGCTCACCCGACGCTAACGAAGCCGTCTCTATGACCGCAATGTATGCCTGCGACGTGGTGTTCAACGACACTTGGAACAAAAGCATGGACTATATAAAGGCGAATAACGTAGGGCATGACAACTTGAATTCCGAACAATCCTGTCGCGAGTTCGGCGACGACGATGATAACACTATGTGCCTTTCGATGTCGGACGAAGCCTTGGAAGCCGAGCGCAAAGCTCAAGAGTTCATATTAATGCATCTTTTTTATTGTGCTAAGAAGGACATTCCGTTTACCACGACCGCAGCCAAGCTAGCCAGTCGCACGACCGATAACTGGTCGCGCTAGCCACAGCCGCCGCAACACACCGGCCGCGCACACCGCCGCCCGCACGGACGAATGGCGTTTTCGGCCTCGGCTTCCGTCATTGAAATAGCGGCTCCCTCGCGCTTGACCACAACGGAAATTTGCCTTCCCTCGTCAAGCGGACCCATGGGGCCGTATTCCCCGCGCACTCCGCTGCGGCGATAGGAAAAATACAAATCGTCGCAGGCATAGGTGTCGAACGGCGACACGTCGATTTCCCGCACTCCGGCCGCGCGCAGTTTTTTCACGCACATACCGACCAAGTCGAAAAGTCGCTTCTCGCCGACGCCGCGCCTGAACAAAGACGGATCGCCGATCGGCGCCATGAAATCCTCGTCGACTTCATAAGAGGCTTGGTGCATGGCCGGGCCGATCGCAGCGACTATGTCGGCCGCGCCCACGCCAAGCGCAAAGAACTTTTCGACGACTTTGCGGACTATGTTAAGGTTCAAACTTTTCCAGCCGCAATGCACCGCGGCCACCCACCGCCCGTCCTTCGATGATAATAACAAAGGCGCACAGTCGGCGGTCAACACGCCGATCCCCACGCCCGGCACGGATGTTATTATCGCATCAGCGTCGATCTTCGATACTGCGTCGACCGGAGCGTCCCCGTCGATGACGACAATGACGTCGCCATGAACTTGATTGACGGTAAAGAGTTTTTTAATACCCGCTATTTCGGAAACGATTTTGCGGTTGCGCTCGACATTGTGCGCCTTGTCCGAAAATCCCGGCCTACAGTTAAGAGAGGAGAATACGCCCTCGCTCGCCCCGCCGTTTCGCGTAAAGAAGTAATGCCCCACGCCATCGACGCCGCTCAAAATAGGAAGAGAGCTCCACACCGCCGGCACTGCCCCGCGACGCCAACGCCACCACACGCCGGCCGCACCTATAATAAACATCGGCATGCTCAGCCACTGCCCCATGCTAAGTCCGCCAAACAACCCAAGGTGGGCGTCCGGCTCGCGCGCAAATTCGACTATGAAACGGAAAAAAGCATAAAACGCTACCAAAGAAAAACCAAGCACGCCCCGGCGTTGGCGAATGCGCAAAACGTTGAACATAAATATCATGATCGCGAAAAGGACAAGTCCTTCTAAGAACGCTTGGTAAAGCTGGCTTGCATGGCGCGGGGCATCGTCCGCCGCAGGAAATACCATGCCGAACCAAGCATCGGTGGGCCGACCGTAAAGCTCGCCGTTGATGAAGTTGGCGATACGTCCGAAAAATAATCCTATGGGCGTAGCGACAGCGGCCAAATCCCAAAGCGCCCAAACGTCAAGCCCCCGTCGCCGCGCGAAAACCCATATCGCCGCGATAGCTCCCAAAAACCCGCCGTGGAACGCCATTCCGCCCTGCCATATCTTTAATATGCCCAAAAGGTCGCCTGAATAATAATCCCAGTTATAGAACAAGACATAGCCAAGCCGCCCGCCGATAATCACGCCTACGACCGCCCAGCCGACCATATCGTCCAAATCCTTGACCGAAATCCTTGCGCCGAACATATACGCGGCCAATTTCCGCATAAGCGCGAATGCTCCGATAAAGCCCGCGATATAGGCCAGCGCATACCACCTAAAATCTATTCCGAAAATCGAAAACGCTACCGGCGATATATTTGGAAAGCTAAGCATTCTTCGATCCCATTTTGAACAGGCCGAGAGCCCCGAACGCCACGGCCCAAGGCGCCGCAGCGGCCACGCCAAGCATGACAAGCGCCGCGAAGAATCCCGCCGCTCCCACGTCGTATGCGGCGATATGCGCGCCGAACACCCCGCTCCTAAGCGCCACGTATGCGTATCCCAAAACGAATACGAAAAGCCAGCCCCACATCGCCACCGATTCGGTCAAGATCAGGAATAGGAATACTGTAGATGCGAAAAGCGCGATGCCCCGCCGGAACCAAACGATCCCCGGCTTGCCCCAGAAGTTTTCAGCCCAAAGCCAACCTCGCGCACGCTTTGCCTCGATTACACCATGGGCGATAGCGCCCGCGTTGAACTTCATCGCCATGACGAAAAGCGCGATTTTAAGAAGGCCCAGCTCGCCCGCGCGCCCGATTCCGAACACCGCCGGCGCCGCGAACATGTAATAGGCAAGCACGGCTACCAATACGTTGAAAAGAAGGAGCGACCGTGAAAAAACCTTCTCCGCCCTGTTCCGTATTTTTTTGATATGCTTTGATTTAGTAAGGAACAAGGCGATGACCGCGAATACCAGCGCGCAGTCGAGCATTGAGATATAGCTGGGTTTCACTACCACGCCGGCTTCGCACTCGGATGCGACAAGCGCGACCTCTTCGGGCTCGGCCGAGATTTCGATCTCCTCTTCGAATACTTGCGCGTCGTCGAATATGCTTGGGGCATGGGGCGCGATCGCGTCGTCCATTAAAAACGGGTTGAGGTTCCTCTCCATAAAATCTCCTTGTCTTAATCCACGGGAACTATATAATAAGGCCTATGAAAACGCAAGAGGATACGCTCCTAGGGGGCAAAATAAAGCTCCTTCAACCATACAAGGGACAGAAGGTCAGCTTCGACACGATTCTCCTTGCCAAATCCATCGCTCCGTCAACCCGCCCCACAAAAATCGCCGACATAGGCGCCGCGCACGCACCGATTGCCCTTATCCTTGCGCACAACTTGCCGAACGCGCAAATAACCGCGGTCGAAATCGACCCCGATCTTGCCGAGCTTGCCGCCGCAAACGCCACCCCGAATATAAAAGTCGTAAACGCCGATATAATGAATCCTCCTAAGACATTAAGGGAATTTGATTTGGTCATAACCAATCCGCCGTTTTTCACCGGCAACCCCTCGCCCGACAAATCCCGCGCCGCCGCAAGGATTGAAAAAGACCTCGCCGGCTGGCTAAAGAACTGCGTCAAAATCCTTAAAAACGGAGGAGAGTTGGCGCTAATCCACGACGCCGGCAAAACCGCCGAAATCGCCGCAACGCTAACAACCCTAAAAATGGGCAATATAAGGATCCTCCCGATCTTCTCGTTCAAAACCGACCCGACCGCGATTCGCGTAATCATCAAGGCCGCCAAAGCCGCAAAGTCGCCGGCACGAATCCTAAAACCCCTGATAATCCGGGACGAAAACAAAAATCTCACGCCCGAGGCGGACGCCACAATAAACGGCACAAAAACCCTTGCATTTCCGAAATAAATAAGCTATAAATGCGCGAAAACTAATCAAGGAGTCATAAAATGGCACGTATTACTGTTGAAGATTGCATTCAAAATGTCGCCGACCGCTTCGAGCTGGTCGCAGTTTCCGCCGAACGCGCCAAAGAGCTCCAAAACGGCTCGCCCGCAACCGTCGAAAAAGAAGGGGACAAGCCGACCGTGATCGCACTTCGCGAAATTGCCGAGGCAACCGTATCGCCCGCAGCGCTCAAGGACAACATCATCGCGTCCTTCCGCTCGAAATCCGCGTTCAGCGATTCCTCCGAATCCTCAGAAAACCTCGAGTTTATTCAAAAGGAAATCCTTAGCGACATCGTAAACGACGCCGCAACCGCCGATGGACTCTCCGAAGTATCCGAAGAGGAAATGAAGGCCATAGCGTAAATCGCTTGACTTTTAATAACAAAGTGGCTAAAATCGCCCAGCTAAAACCAAAGAGGTATTATTATGTTCGCAATTTTCAAGTCCGGCGCCAAGCAGTATAGTGTCAAGGTCGGCGACACCCTAGCGATCGAGAAAATCGACGCCAAGGATATGGTCGAATTCACCGAAGTCCTTGCCGTTGCTGATAAAATCGGCGCTCCTTATGTTGCCGGAGCCAAAGTAAAGGCCAAAGTCGTCGCGCAAAACCGCGGCGAGAAAATCATCGTCTTCAAGAAAAAGCGCCGCCACAACTACCGCCGCAAGGCCGGACACAGGCAGGCTCAAACCATCGTAAAAATTACCGACATCGCATAGGAGTATAGGTCATGGCAACAAAAAAAGCTGGTGGAAGTTCCAAAAACGGACGCGACTCTGCGGGTCGTAGGCTCGGCGTCAAACGCTTCGGCGGTCAAGCTGTGATCCCCGGCACCATCATCGTGCGCCAGCGCGGCACCAAGTTCCACCCCGGCACCGGTGTCGACATGGGCTCCGACCATACGATCTTCGCCATCATAGATGGCCGCGTAGAATTCAAAACAGCCGAAAAAGGCCGCCAGTATATCAACGTAGTTGCGTAGCATGAGCAACCACGCCAACATACTTATGCCAAGCGATGTTCCGGCAATTAACCCCCCTTCCGCCAACGACTGCAAATTCGCGAACGGCACGGCTACGGGTATGATTTCCACTTGTCCTAGAAAAGCCGCTGAGAATGCTATCAAAGTTTCGTTGTCAAGAGAGGACGCCGAATATAATCAGGACAAAACCAATAAACTCCTCGACTACGTCTGCCTCGCCTGCCGCGACCGCCGCAACACGAGGTAATCCCTTAATTCCCAATCGATAAATCCCTCAAATCGCGAGGGGCAAGGCATGTTCGAAAAATAAAAAGTAAACGTATTTGCTGCTACGTGCTTTTTATTTTTTGGTTATGCCGCAGCTCATTCGTGATTTGAGGGATTTTCCCCGCCTCTTCGGCTATGATCTTCTCCGCCCCTTCCTTGATATATACGATGAAGTCTTCATAGCGTTTGCCCAATTTCTCAACCGCCAAATCGACAAGCTCGCGCTGTATGCGCTCCAAAGTTTTAAGCTTGCCGCACGAAGCCCTGTAATCTATGACGATCGAGTTGTCGAATCCGGGTTCAAGCGACACCTTGCCGTCCGGCATGAAGTGAAGACTGACGCTCGGCTTCTCTCCGACAAGCATAGCATAGAATTCGTTCTCCCATTCGTAATTCATGCTTCCGGGAATATTCGCCCCGCGCCCGTTTGTCGCAACGGAGTTCCTAAGCCTGATTTCGGTTTTACCCAAACGCAGGATATTCTTTTCCTTCATTTCTACCGGCAAACCCGAGTCCAAAAGCCGCACGATATTCTTCTCTTTCTTGAACCAATTCTCGCAACATGAAATATCGGAATAAAGCCCCTTCTTGAAAATCTTGTTTTCATAGAGCTCGCGCATAAGGACTATGTTTTTATCGATGTTATTATGGAAATCATCGGCCGAAAGCGAAACATTCATACCGTTTTTGCATTTTCTGAAAAGCTTCAAATCCTCGATAAATCGCTCGTAATGCGGCGTCCCGACAATGCCGGCATTCGTTTTGAGCATTCCCGGAAGTTTATGATACATTCCACACTGGAATATATCGCTTAAATAATCTACGTCATGATCATAGGCCAAGGTCGGCTCGCCACCAGAAATGCAATATCCGCGCCTTTTGAAGGCAGGATTCCTTGCCAACTCGCCAAAATAGGCAAAAATTACGTTTTTTGGGATAAATTCCATAGGCATGTCCAGCCCGCACGAATACCCGCAATGCCCACATGTTTCGTTGCAATTCCAGGTTATGGAAAACTTGACCGCATGATTCATAACCGACTCCAAACCCTCAAGATATTTCCTAAGCGGGGGAACTACACAACCATTAATTTCAAATTCTTTCTTCATTTAGGACGGCATCATAGACTTTATTATTTATTTTGTCAATTAACACTTGAAATTTTCTTAAACCACCCCTATAATATGAATATGAAATTGATAGAGTTCAGCGCTGCTCCCAAAACCGTCGAAAACGTGCAAGCTCTCGCGCGCCATGTTTCCGGCCGCTCAAGCAATGTTAAAACCTCATTCAACTCCGGCCTTAACGCCGCCGGAATCTATCGGTTCAAGGTCCGCAAATGCGCCAAAACCGGCAAGGTCTTAGAAGTCCTAGACCGCGAAATCGAACTTAATCCCAACGCCAATATGTTCCAACTTGCCAAGGTTTACACGCACGAGATGAAGCACGAACGCGACCTCCTCGCCTGCGGGCACGAATTCGAAGAGCGCGACCGCGACGGCCTAGAGCGTTCCGCCGACCGCGCCGAACACGAATTCGAACGCGAATCCGAACGTATCATAGCCCGCGAAATCGACCCGCGCGTCCTTGAAATCTACCGCGCCCGGCAATATTCCCGCGCCGCCTAACCGACCGCTCAAGCCTAAGCTCTAAACCTTTGCTTCGTCGATTTCTTTTTGTGTGATAAAGCTGTTCTCGGCGCATAGGCTTTTGTAATGCGCGCATTCGAAGCATGGCGATTCCCTGCAAACACCCTCCCCCATAAGCATGCGCTTGGAATCGCGCACTATTTTCGAGGCAAGGATCTTCTCAAGGCTCGTCTTAAACCCGTTGTATCCAAATTCCTTCGACGTCATATGACTTGAACAACAGGCAAGGAAGCGCCCGTCCCAATTTATCTGGGGCGATTTGAACAAATTGAAGCACGGCAGATACCTACCCGATCGATAGCGAAGGAAGTCTGGGGATTTATCTGCGCCCCCGCCGCCATAATCAAGTCCGGCCTCGCGCCTGATCATATCGGGATCGCGCGGGACATAGGAATCCCAGTCTTTGCGGAAATATATATTCATACCCAATTCTGCGGCCATGGCCTTGGCCCTCTTGATCTCGGATTCGGAATCGTTCGATGCCAAGATCACGTATTGCCAATTAAGACGCGGGAACTCGGAATTGTATTCCCTCTTTAATTGGTTTAGTCGTTTTATATTTTCTATCACGACATTAAAATCTCCGCCGCGACGATATTTTGCATACGTTTCCTGGCAAGCGCCGTCAAGCGAGATTGTCAAAGCCGCGAATTTGCATTCGACCATTGCGCGCATGACCGACTCGCCGGCGCTGTTAAAATTACTTCCGTTGCAAGCTATAAGCGTTATGCCGCGGGCAAAGGCATAGCGTATTATGTTTTCAAGATCTGGGTTAAGGAAGATCTCGCCTGCGTTCGAAAGCTCTATTGCCTTTACGGACGGGTTGGCGGCTGCGAATTTCACAAAGTCTTGGAACTTAAGGTATCCCGCACCGTTTTTGCAATAGTTCCCCTTCCTCATGAAACAGCCTACGCAGTTAAGCTGGCATAGCGTGCAGGATTCAAGGCGCACGAACACCGGCGGCTCGACACGCGGGCGGCGCAGCATATTTCTGATTTCGGATAATACTCCCATGACTCTCCTGCCGGCGGCAACTATACATTTTTGCTTTGTTTATGTCAATTATTTATGATATGATATAGGCATGCGAATACTGCACATCATAGACGCGAAAGCATACCGCGAGGGGCGGAAATACTTCACCGAGTTCGTGCGCGCACTTGGCGACGCCAAAGCCTCGCAGCAGATATTCTCGACGGTGGATATTCCCGAACTATCCGGCCGTGTGGAAATAAAAAAGATTAAGACGGCAAGCGACGGCAATCTCGACACGTTTGGAAACCGCATAAAATTCTTCCTCTCGAGCATCGAGTTTTTCCCAAGCGTGGTTATCAAATGGGGTCGCGCAGCCCGCGATTTTCCCGTTCCCGACCGGTTCATGCAGATGTCGTTTCTTCGGGACGGCGAAACCGCCGCGGGAATAAAAAAATCCGATTACGTTTTAAGCTTCAGCCAGGCCGCGTTCGAGCATGCCCAGACGCACGGGTTTTCCGCCGGCAAGACCTATCTCTTCCCGCACTTTGTATATGATTATAATAACGCCAAACCGACGACGCTTCGGGATATTTTTATACCCGAGAAGGCAAGCTTCGCCTATATCGCAGGCTATTTCGCGAAAAACAATTCGTGGGAGGAGCTGTTCGAGGCGCTAAGCGCTGTGCCGATGATGTATTTCATCATCTCGGGCTTCGGCGATGCAAAGGAATATATCGAGGGCAAGGCGCAGTCGTATAATATAAAATCCCGCTGCCGCTTTGTGGACGATCCGGCGAAATCCCTCGACATAGCACGTCTGTCAAGGATAGCGATACTTCCGCGCGGCGCCGAGGAGCAGGAGCTTCGGATCAAAGAATCCCGCGTCGCCGGTCAAATCCCCATAGCATTCGATTCTCCCACTGCGCGAGCGTTGATAAAGGACGGTCTTGACGGATTTATCCTACCGAACCGCGACGTTTATGCGATAAGAAAAAAGCTCAAGGATATTTTTGCGAACAGCGCCGAGGAGTTGGCGCCCATCGCCGCACAATCCGCCAAAAAAGGCGCGACCACACCCACCGAAAAAGCTGCAAAGGGATATATAAGGGAGCTTGAAATGCTACTCTCCCGCAAACGCGGCCGCAAGAAGTTGATGTCTTAATCAAGCATAACCCCAAATCAAACCTTATGGGCAGGTAAGCGCAGCGAACCGGGGCTCCATGAGGTTTGATTTATAGCTACGCGTTTACGCGTGGGGGGGGGCTTCGCTTAAATAGCACAGGTTTAATCTGCCCCAAAACGCCAAGAGCAGTTGGCGTTTATGTGGGCGAGCTTGCCTTGGGCTCGCAAAAATTATTCTTGACAAATAAAAACCCTATGTTAATATAGTTTTCATGACCACGCGATTCTACATCGTTGCCAAGAAAGTCAAGAAGGGCTAGCCGCCCAATATTCCCCCACACCCAAAACACATTATTATAATTCGTCATTCCGGCCCCCGAGCCGGAATCCAGACGCCAAAATCAAGCATTAAAAAAGGATATGAAAAATGCACACACATGATAATTTTAACGAAGAACCCAATCGTCAAACGACACAAACACAAACGCCGCAAGGCACGCCTAACCGCGGCGACAGCTATTGCGGAATAACCGACGGAGCCTGTAGCGATCCCTCGCCCATAGCCCGCCACGATCTGCTAAGATATGACAGCGACAGCCATTATGACATGCGTCCTACTTCCGCCTCGCGCCTACTCGCCCCGTTTTGCAAATACGAGGACACGCTCTGCTGGCGCGCCACCCCGATAACCCAAAACCAAAGAGAAGACTGATATGTACACACAAAAATGCCAAGCTACCCCGTTTACTGTTCATGTAAAAACAAATATGCGTTCGGATATATACGAGGCGAAAGGTAAAAACGATGGTGATATTATTTGCCAGAAAACCGAAGGGCTACGCAAAAATGCTATGATATTCGAAAACCTAGATGAATATAAGGAGCGTTTAGAATCTTACAAAAAACACCGAGGGTGGGATTTTGAAGGTATGGAATTATATTGTTCCTATGGCGGTCAATTGTGTTGGCATAGACACTGTCCAAACAATGCCCTTCGGAAAGTAAGATGAAAACTTGCTTTTTAACCCAACTTGACTTAAAATCAAGCAATCAAAAGGAGCTACATCATGGCACATTGGGCGGACAACATCGCTGATAAAGTAATACAACAGGCGGGCGACAAACCCGAATATACCGTAGCCTCGGGCATAACGCCAAGCGGCACGATCCACTTCGGCAAATTCCGCGAGGTCATCACGACCGAGCTTGTCGCCCGCGCGCTCATGAAACGCGGCAAGAAGGTGCGGTTCATATACTCGTGGGACGACTACGACACTTTCCGCAAAGTCCCAGGCGATATGCCGCAACAAGACGTGCTTAAGGCTCATCTTTACCAGCCGATCGTGGACATTCCCGATGTCTATGGCACGGCCGAAAACTACGCGCGGCATAACGAGCTCACGCTTGAAAACGCCGCGCCGCTTGTCGGTATCGACTATATCGAGTTCCTCTATCAGAACAAGAAGTTCCGCGCCGGCGACTACAACGACTTCATCATAACCACGATGGACGCCAGGGACAAAATCATCGAGTTTATGAACGAGTTCAAGACCGAGGAAATCAAAGAGGGCTGGCAACCGCTCAATACATACTGCTCGAAATGCAACCGCGACCGCGTTGACTTCGGCGAGTATAATAAAGCGGACAAGACAATCCCCTATAAATGCAAGCTCTGCAGGCACGAGGAAACGCTTGATCTTAAAACCTCCAAACGCCTCAAACTCCCGTGGCGCTTCGACTGGCCGATGAGATGGGCATACGAAAAAGTCGATTTCGAACCCGGCGGCCGCGACCACTCCTCGGCGGGCTCCTCGCGCGACACCGGCGAAATCATAAGCCGCGAAGTGTATAAATACACTCCGCCGGTATACGCCATGTATGACCAAATCCGCGTCAAGGGTCAGACGAAAAAAATGAGCTCGAGTGCCGGCAACGGTTTCTCGCTTGAATCGGTCCTTGAAATATACGAGCCTGAAATCGTGCGTTGGTTCTTCGCAAGCTATAAGCCGGACTCCATGTTCGACATGGCCTTCGATTCGGACGTGATAAAACGCTATGAAGAGTTCGACCAAATCGAACGCAAGGCATACGAGGGCGACGCCTACGCCCGCGAAATCTACGAGTTTTCTCAACTAAACAAGGAATGCAAAATCCCGGAAACCATGCCGATCCAGCCCGGCTTCCGCCACGTCTGCACCATCGTCCAGCTTTTCGATTTCGATATGAAGAAGGTTTACGACTACTTCGCCCCCGAAATCAAAAACGCCCGCGACGAACGCCGGGTAAAGGAGCGCTCCGAACGCGCCGCGAAATGGTTGCAACTCTACGCGCCCGAGGAATTCAAGTTCATCGTGAACAAATCGCGCCGAACGGACGTTGAACTTAACGACGCCGAGCAAAAGACATTAACCGAAATCCGCGCCCTGCTCGACCGCGACTTAGCAACCGACGGCGATTTGCAAACCGCAATCGGCGAAGTGGTCAAGGCAAACGGCCTTCCCGCCGGATTCTATAAGAAGATATACCAGCTTCTCCTCTCCCGCGACGCCGGCCCGAAACTGGGATCGCTACTGCGCGGTATAGGCAAAGAAAAGGCGTTGAACCTTCTTTAATCATTCCATAACTGATGAGGAATAACGAGCATAGCAGTCCAACTCCGCCCAGGGCGTGCATCGGCCACCTGGCGGCGCGCATGCTCAATTAACGTAAAATGGATTCCACATAAAATCGCAGTATACCCATTGCAAGACAGTTAATTTTATGATATAATATTTCAATGAGCTTGAAAAAACTCTTTGTTGCAGCTATGACCACTATGGTTTTCGCCGCCTGTGCGAACGCCCAAGAATCTATCCCCACCACCGATTCACAGGACTCCCGAGTCAACAACCTGCGCCAAAGAAACACCGCGGTACGCAACCGCCGCATAGCCCAAACCCCGGCCAAAAACCAATCCTCGGCCGCGAAAAGAGGCGTCGCCGCCCGCCGCGCTCCGACAACCTCGGAATCTGGATCGGGTTCGCCCCCTAATGTCAATCTCGATAATTATGTGACCCAAGCCGAATTCAATACCCGCATGAAACAGCTCCAGGACCAGATCGACGAACTCAAGAAAATTATCGACGAAGACATCTGCGGCATCTAATCAGTCCAGCCATAGCACTAACATAAAACATAATAATTCCATCCTATTGCCAAGCCTTTAATTTTATGGTATAATATACCAAGAGAATTAGGAGATAAATGGGTTTCAAAAAACTCTTTGTCGCAGCTGCGGTCGTTATGGCCGCGGTTTTCGCCAACTACGCGCACGCGGAGGAGGTTCCAACTGCCGATTCGCAGGAAGCCAGGCTTAATAACCTTCGTGAAAGAACAGCCGCACTTCGCGCCCGCCGCGTAGCCCAAACCCAACCGGCTCCAGCGGGTGCAAGACGCGCTGCTGGCCAGGACGCCCGCAAGTTCGCGGTTGGACAAGCCAACGTCAACCGCGCCGGAACTCAGACTGCCGCCGCAAGACGCCGCGCCGCCGCCCCGGGCGCAGGCACCGGCACCGGCGGAGCCAACCTTGCCGAATACTTGAAAAAATCCGAGCTAGAAGGAGCACTTGGCGCAAGCGGCTTCGCCGGCAACGTCAACCAAAAACTAACCGACATCTCCACCGAAATCGCCGGCCTTGAAAGGCGCATAGACGACCTGACCGTCGAAGCCGGCGGCATGACCCCCGCCGAAACCCAGTCGATGATCGACGCCTCGATCTCGGGTTTTGTGGACCAGAACACGCTTAATACCACTGTCGACACGGCGGTATCCGCGGCCGTCAACACCGCCCGCACCCAGCTCCTAAGCGAGATCAACGATTCTTATGCGTTGAAATTCGAGCTAACGCAACTAAGAACCGAACTTTTGGAGGCTATAGAAGCCATAGGTCCCGGAGGTGGCCTCGGCCCGCCGTCGGTGCCGTCGACAGGCGACAACCTCTGGCTCTTCAACGGAGCATCGGGAAATTGGAAAGAGATAAATATAACTGGAAACGTATTTACACCATAGATTAAAAAGAAAAAACAAAAAGGAAAAAAGGAGAACTAAAATGAGAAAACTAATAACAACCTTGGCGATAGGAGGAGCGCTTATAGCGCCTCTTGCCGCCGAAGCGCAAACCCTTGCGACCGAAGGCTTCGTCCGAAGCGCCTATAGCAACCTCGCGACCGCGGGCTCCGGTGTGATCGACACCCGTATCACCCAGTCCGTAGCCACTGGCGGAACCGTCGCAGCCGCGATCAACGCCGCTATCGCCAACGTCAATTCCGACGTCTCGGCGGTAAGTGGCCGAGTCGACACGCTTGAGGGCCGAGTTGACGGCATCGACACCCGCATCGACAACATAGTCGGAGCCGGGCTTGAAGGTGCCACGCAACAGATAACCGAAGCGCTCAACGTCGAACGCGGACGTATCACCACGCTCGAGGGCCAGGTCGGAACCGGCACGGTTGATTCCCGTATCGCCACCGCGCTTGATACCGCCAACACCTATACCGACGGACGAGTTGACACCACCAACACCGAAGTCGGACGAATCGCTGGAATCGTGGATAACACGACTACCGGCGTCGCCGCCCTTAATACCGCCGTCGGACAGATCCAGGGCGACTTGGCAACTCTTGGCAACGTTGGCGACATCGCCGCCGGAGTTGCTCAGGTTCAGGGTGCGCTTGACAACATAAGCGCGCTTCAGACCGGCAAGGCCGATACGAACCTTGGCAACATCGCTCTCGGAGCAGGTGTGGCTAACCGCGTGATGCTTATCAACGCGACCGGCACCGGGTTTACCATGGCCTCGATCACTGCCGACACCTTCACACCCTAATCAAGCGTGAAGATGTAAAATTAAATCCCCGGTTCGCGCCGGGGATTTTTTCATTCCATCGTCATACCGGGCTCGACCCGGTATCCAGTTAGTATATTAAGAAGAGTGGATTCCGGCTCGGGGCCGGAATGACAAGGTGAAGGCGGGTCGGCGATGGACGCTTCGCTCACACTTTAACCAGCCTTAAATAAATCGGCACGCGCCCAGCTTCCCGGGCTTTCGCCTCATACCGAGTTTCCACCCAATCCTTCGGCGGATTTTTGAAGTCCCCCGAGCGCGCCGCGTCCCATTTGAAAAGCCCCGGCGCCTGCTGTAGGCTAAGGAACACCCAAGGGATATACACCGGGTGGTCGGACGCTACGAACAGCTCGCCGCCCGGCTTAAGAAACTTGTGAAATAACTTGAGGTTCAAGGGCGAAATCATACGACGTTTTTCATTGCGCGATTTGGGCCACGGGTCGGGAAACAAAACAAAAATCCGGTCGAACACGCCCTCGCCTATATGTTCGAAAAGCTTATTCGCATCGCCCATCCAAAGCCGCACATTCCGCAAACCCGCAGCCTTCAAATCGCGAACGCAAGCATAATTCCCGTCCTCGAAAATTTCCGCCCCGATAAAACCTTCGCCCGGCGCGGCGGCCGCAACGCCCGCCAAATGCTCGCCGTATCCGTATCCTATCTCAAGAGTCAAACGCTTGGGCGCAAAATCGAAAATCGCCCCGAAGTCGCAGGGCAAATCCAACGCATACTCCGCACCCACCGACGCAATGAACTCGGCCTTGGACCCGCTCATCCCCTTGCCGCGCCGCCGCCCGAAAAAAGTTTTGACCAAAGTTTCCATATTATAAATTTCCTTTCTCGACGAACCCGTCAGTTTGAGGTGATCGCGCCGCCTTGGAGCAATAAATAAAAAGCAGAATGGACTTTACTGCTCCATGCTTTTTATTTTTTGTGAAGGTCAAGCAGGCGCCCAAAATCACGAGTTCCTATTTTCCGACAAGCGGCAACAACAAAATCACCATAACAATAATAAATGTAGAAACCTGGGCATTCAATATAATCAGCATGTCCTGCCACCCGCCGCGTTTTACGCCAAGCTCGCATACGCGCAAAATCACAAGCGACACGATAGGGGCGAAAAGCGCGAGCGTCAGCACGAACGCGCTTAAAAACGCGTATGTGATGAATCCCCATTCTATATACGCAAGCGCCGCCCAAAGCGCGACGTAAATCACCGTCGAAAACGCCGCCTCGCGCCTCTTGCCGTCGATCAATAACGAGCGCAGGGATTTTATTATATGCCGCACGTTCATGAAAAGAACCGCCATCGCGGCCAACACCCCGGGCACCACCTCGCGCGAAAAAATATTCACAGAAATATTCTTGTTCAAAATATGACAGATCGTATGCCAGAACAAATAGACAAGCGCCACGCCGGCCACCATCTGTGAAATATGGCGGAACGCGTCGCGCCGCTCCATCGGCTCGTTCATCGACATGAATGCGCCGCTTGCCAAACCTATGGCCAAAAGCGTCAGACCATAAACTCCGCCCAACCAAAGCACGGTTGAAATAACCGCAAGCAATACAAGCATGTCAAGCCCAAGCGCCCCGAACATCCGCGAAAATCCGAACATCACTCCGAAGTGCTTTCGTGTCGGCGCAAGCAAAGAAACCAACTTGGGCGCCGCCCGGAAAAGCCAGCTGCACGCCACACCGATCGAAAGAATCAATGCGATAACCAATGACAACGAGAAATGCCGGCACGCGAAAAACGAAAGCCCCACAAACACTATCGGCACGATGAATTCCGGCATTTCGAACTTGCCCCACTTCTTCAAAACCACGTCTATCCAGAACAACAAGTTCGATGTCGCGACATACAGAAGCGCCAATATGAAAGGCAGATTGACGATCGCGAACCGCGACACGCCGGCGCCGAATGTGCGCGTGATCTCGGCGTCGGGAATTTCGGCTGCCACAAGCGCCGCGACAAGCACGAACGAGAAGCTCATAAGCATGTCGTCTATGCGGTAAAAAAACCACATCTTGGAATTCGTCGCCACGCGCCCTCTGTCTTTCAAAAGGAAGACCAAAATATTGGCGAAAATACAAACAGCGATGCCGATCATCACCGCCCACATCCCGCCCGACATGTCGTCGAAGCGCTGGAAGTATTTGGCTTTGATGTATGCAAGCGCCAACAAAAGCACGCCCGCGCCCACGGTGCATATCGCGGGCTTCAACGACATAAGGCGCATGACCTTTTTCTTCTTTTTTATTTTCTTCAAGCGCCAGGATTTTACGAAACGCACGCCCATGTATATAGCGACCTGGACGAATAAAATGCACGCGAATACCGCCATGACCGAGCTTAACCAGTGCGAGGATAAAAGCTTGATGAATTCGTCCATTACAATTCTCCGTCATACCGGCCTTCAAGCCGGTATCCAGTAAGTATGGATTCCGGGTCAAGCCCGGAATGACATGGTGGAGGCAGGTCGGCGTGGTTTGCTTTCGCATAATTCGAGTAGCTCAAAACAACTCCCCCTTCTTGAACGCCGGGTGTATGGCACAGATTTTTTCGGCCTTCGCTTCGGGCGCCACCTCAGAAGCCACGCGCTTGGCGTCCTCGCCGCGAGCGTGTTCCACGAACTTCATGAAATCCTCGACGCTTGAAAAATTATAATAGACGCTGGCGAACCGTATCTGAGCCACCTTGTCGACCGCGCCGAGAGTGTCGATGACGACGCTTGCGATTTCCTTGGTGTTGATTTCCGCGTCCGCCGAACCTTCAAGCCTGCGCTCGATCGAGGATACGATACGGCTCATTCGCTCTTCGGATATTCCGCGTTTTTTACAAGCCAAAGCAACGGAGCGCGCCAACTTCACACGGTCGAACGGCACGACCGAGCCGCCGGATTTCACGACTTGTATTTCGCGCATTTGGACAAGCTCTGTGGTCGAGAAGCGGCCCCCGCATTCCTTGCACACGCGCCGGCGCTTGATTGACGAGCCGTCGTCGGATACGCGGGAATCCTTGACCTGCGTATCAACGGTGGAACAGAACGGGCACTTCATAATCCTTCCTTCGCGCCCTATTTTATAGGAACAAAGGCAAAAAGCAAGCCCCTTCACAAACCCGAAAAAATATGATACAATTCCCAATATGAAAGACGCGCAAAACAGACTCCCGCCGACCCTCATGGGTTTTTACTTCAAATACGGTTTCAAACCATTCAAGTGGATATTCGTCGTCTGGCTTTTCCTTATGTTCGTGCGCGAGTTCGGATACGACCTCCTTTATCCTATGGCGACAGCGTGGTTCGTTGCGCTGCTCGAGGCGCCGCTTCCAGAAGGCGCGGATTTCTTATCCTTTGCGATGCCGACGATTTGGATAGTCTTCGCCGCAGTGCTTGCCGTAAACGTGCTTAACACATATCAATGGAAGATTTTTCGCGATACTATCGGGGTCAAGATCCAGGATAGGCTTTCTCAGGTTCTATATAAATATATACACTGCCAGTCGGTCGAATTCTTCCACGACAACATGCCCGGTCGCATCGCCAAGCAAACGGACTATATCGTAGATAATTTTAATATCATAGTCTTCAGGGGCGTCCGATTCGTGATATTCATATTCACGCTCGGCATAATGTCGATAATGCTTTTTAGGATCCACCAGTCCATAGCGATAGCGATACTCATCGGCATGGTCTTCAGCGCAGTCTGGTCCATAATGCACACCAAGCGGTTCGACAAGGCGACCGAAAAGTTCGCCGACGCAACTTCCGAGCTCCAGGGCAAACTTGTCGATTCCCTCTCGAGTTATCAGATAGTCAAAAGCTTTTCCGGCGCAAAGCACGAACACAAACTGATCAAAAAAGATCGCGACAAGACGGTCCGGCGCGGGATCCAGCACCTTTTCCGCGGCCGCGTCCTTTGGGTACCGCCGATGATAATCACCTACGCCTTCCTGATGCCGATGGTGATGTTCCTTTGTGCAAAGCTTTACGCCGCTGGGGAAATCCGGGTGTCCGAGGTTGTCTTCGCGCTCACCGTCTACATGTCGATCACGGACAAGCTTGACGCCATCATAAGCGAGATCCCCGAGTTCGCAAGCGCGCTTGGCATGGCGCGTCAATCGTATTCCGAGCTTGTGCGCCCTGCCTCTGTCGAGGATATGCCCGACGCGAAAAGGCTTAGCGTTAAACGCGGCCTTATCGAAATCAACAAGCTCTCGTTCGGCTATGGCAAGCGCCACGCCTTGAACAACATAAACCTTTCGATCAAGCCCGGCCAAAGGGTCGGCATAGTGGGCGCGTCGGGCGCCGGCAAATCTACGCTTGTAGGGTTGTTGATGAGGTTTTACGACCCCTCGAACGGCCAGGTTCTTGTCGATGGCCAGGATATAAAATCTATAACCCAGGATTCGCTACGCGAGTCCATTTCGTTCATACCGCAAGACCCGGCGATGTTCAACCGCACGCTTTATGAAAACATAAGCTATGGCCGCAAAAGAGCGTCGCAGGCCCAGGTCCGGCGCGCCGCGAAACAGGCCCACGCCGACCACTTTATCCAAATCATGCCCAAGAAATATTCTACGCTTGTCGGCGACAGGGGTATCCGTCTTTCTGGCGGACAACGACAGCGCATAGCCATCGCCCGCGCCTTCTTGAAAAACGCGCCGATATTGATTCTGGACGAGGCGACCAGCGCGCTTGACTCCGCCACCGAAACATTGATCCAAAGATCGTTCGAGAAGTTATCACACGGCCGCACGACGATCGCGATCGCGCACAGGCTTTCCACGCTTCGCAACATGGATAGGATTATAGTTCTTGAAAAAGGCTGTATAATTGAAGACGGCACGCCAGCGCAGCTTATCAAAAAGGGCGGCGCGTATGCCAAAATGTGGAAAATGCAGTCCGGCGGGTTTATCAAGTCGGAGAAATAGGAAAACCGCCACTCTGACGAACTCCTCAAATCGTGGGAGGAGCAAGCTTGCAAAGGAAGTTTAGAAGGAGTGTATATAGAAATACATGACCGAAAAACTTACCTGCGGCAAGCGCCGCTAGTCGCGCGTATTTCAGGAGTTCCTCCTTGACAATCCCCGTCAAACCTGCTAATATTTCAAATTATGACAACTCTTACTATGTATATTGAGGATATTAAAAAAATCCTCCCGCACCGCTATCCGTTTTTGCTTGTCGACCGAGTGATCGATATCGAGCCTGGCATGCGCGGCACCGGAATCAAGAACGTTTCGGTAAACGAGGAATTCTTCAACGGCCACTTTCCGACCCAATCGGTCATGCCGGGCGTTTTGATGCTAGAAGCTATGGCGCAGACGGCGGTCTTGCTCGGCTCGTTCGGCGCGGAACCGGGTTCCATCGTCTACCTTACCGGCATAGACGACGCCAAATTCAAACAACGCGTAGTCCCCGGCGACCAGCTTCATATAAAAATGGAGAAGACCGCGGTCAAGGGCCCGTTCGAAAAATGGAAGGGCGAGATCTATGTCGACGACAAACTCTGCGTCTGTGCGCACCTCTCCGCCATGCGTTCCAAGGCCGCACAGTAGCCGCAAATGGATATCCGTGTAAAAAAAATGATAAGGGCGGCTGTCAACTGGGCGGGCCTTGTGTTCTTCATAATCGCCGCGGTTATACTATACAAGCAGTTATCTAAACACACAGCGGCCGAGATCTTCGGCGCCATGGCGGCGATTCCAGCCACGAACCTGCTCTATGCTATTTTGGCCTGCGCGGTTGGATATTTCACGCTGGCGTTATACGACGGCCTAGCGCTTAAGTATCTGAACCGAAAGCTCTCGCCAAAGAAATGGCTCTTGGCCGGCTTCATAGGTTTTACCGTCAGCAATAACGCAGGCACCGCGGTGGTTTCCGGCGGCGCGACGCGCTATCCGATGTATGCCAAATGGCGCTTCAAAATGAGCGAAATAGTTAAAATGATGGTCTTCATAGGATTTACATATCTTATGGGCTGCCTAAGCACGATTATTTTGGGCTATTTCATAGTGCCGGATAACGTTCGGAATGTTCCGGGCATAGGTTTCATTACGCTGCTTTGCACGATGGCATTCATCGGCTATTTCGCAGTATGCGCGTTTTACAAGAAGCCTGTGATGATAAGGGGCGAGGAGTTCAAGATCCCAAGCGTTCGCATGGGCGCCGCGCAAACGCTCCTGGGCATGGCGGATTCGTTTTTTGCAATGCTTGTGCTCTACTTTGTCGCCACACCGTTCATTGACGCGCCGCTAAGCGTGTTTTTGGGCGTATTCGTTATCGCACAGGTGCTTGGCATCTTCTCACAGGTTCCGGGCGGCCTTGGCGTGTTCGAGGGACTGTTCATGCTCATCATGCCCGACCACGCCGACCCGGCGCAACTTTTCGGCGCGCTGATAGCCTACCGCATAATCTACTTTCTATTCCCACTTATAATCGCCGGCCTTGTGCTGTCGGTAAGAATAGTCGGAAGCAAGTATCGCCGCCGTATAGCGTCGAGTTAATCAATCAAGAACAACCCAAATCTTATAAGGCAAACGGCCGCCCAGGGCGGGCATGAGCCTGCGAATGCCAACGCTAGATGGCAAGCGGACGTTGGGGTCCTTCGGCGCGCAAACAATAATTAATATTATCTGATGTTATTTGGGCGCGTTGTCGCCCAACATCTCGTGATCAAGGATCGCCGTTTTTTCCCTCATTCGGGCGGTAAGGTCTTCTTTTAATTTCCTTATATCCGCTGCGGTCGCGTTCCGGTCCACATAGATAAAATCGTCCACGATATATTTCGATTTCGAGAACGGAAGTATGATCATGAAGCGATCCCACGTCCTCAAAAACTTCGCCCGATCGGCCGAGATGTAAAGCGGTATGATCGGCGCGCCCGAGGCTTTGGCGAACAAAAACGCCGAGTCGGTGGAAAAGGTCATGTTGGGACCGCGCGGCCCGTCGGGCGTTATGCCAAGGCAATCTCCGCGTTTCAAAATCTTCAATGCCGTAAGCGCGGTTTTCTTCGTCGACGCGGGGTTATTTATATTAGATAAAATCCTATACATACCAAGGCATCGGTAGACAAGCGAGAGAAGGCGACCGTCGTGGTGGCTTGAAAAAATGCTATAAAGTTTCGGTTTTTTCTTGATCAACTTCTCGCGCCACAATTTGTTCATGAAAAGCGCGCGCGAATGCCAAAGCACGAAGACCGCAGGCCGCCCCTCGTCTATATGTTTTATAAGTTTTTCGTCGCCGATGTATTTCGTGGGCGATAGGCGCTGTATGACTCGCACCAACACGGATACCAAAAACGCTACCGGAAGTTGGACGTATATGCTGCGCCAGACTGCGTGCTTTATGCGTTTGGCAAGCGATTTCTTTTTCTTGGCCGTCATTGGACACCGCCCGATTTCTCGTCGGATTTGTTGCCGTGTTCGGCGGCGTCGGCCTCGCACATCGCGCGCGTCAGCTCGCGGGGAAGGTATGGCCGCCGCAGATGCTTGTCTTCTTTTTCGATATAGAGTTGGCGCGAGGGCATGGCAAGCGAGGCGTTAGCTTTCTCGATTATGGTTTTGACCGCAAGCAGCAGGTTCTCCTTGATCTTAAGATAATCAGTCCACACATTCGTGTTGGCAAAGCAATAGATCATAAGCTCGACCGATTGGTCGTTGAATTTGTTCAGGCGTATGTGCCGTATCGCCTCGGGCGGATTGACGAAATCGCCAGAGTCGATGATGTATTTTTCGACCTCGCGACGGACATAGCGTAGCTGGTCGGACGTGGTGCGAAGTTCGAACTGCAACTTCCAATCGAGTATGCGATAAAGGCGCGAGGACACGTTGACGACCGCGCTGTCGGCAAGGATCGAATTCGGAATGAACACCGCCATCTTGTCGAACCGACGTATCTGTGTCGAGCGTAGGCCTATGTGCTCGACCTCGCCCTCCCATATATTAAAGCCCGGGACGTTCGAGCCCGAGTTGATGCGGATTATGTCGCCGACCGTGAACCTGTGCTCGGATAAAATCGACATGCCCGAGACGATGTTCTTTAACATGTCCTGTGCCGCGAACGCAAGCGGGATACCGACGATACCGATCGATGTGGCAAGCGCGGTGAAGCTTATGTTCCAATTTCCAAGAAGCGCGAATACTCCCATCACTATCGCAAGCATGCGCGCAATCCGCATGAACCATACGACCATGATGTCGTCGAAGTCCTCTTTCTTGCTTTGCATGTGCTCCTGGATCGGGAACGAGCTTGTATATATAATCCAAACCAGATTGAACGTAAACGCCGACTTCCAAAACGCATGCGTATAGAAGACGACCTTGCTTGGGACATGGATATAGGAAATCACAAGATAGATGCAAAGCGTAATCGGAATGAATGAAACCGGCACGGCAAGGCGGCGTAGCGCGCGCTGCATCTTGGCGTTGCCGGGAATGAAAAAGGTTATAGCATGCTCAAGCGTGATGCCCAACGCGAGTTTTATCAAAACCGAGCAAAGCGCGATCAAAAGCACCGTGAACAAAATGCCCAGGCTGGAAGTTTGCGCCCAATAGACGAAGTTTTCGAATGCAAGCAAGGTTCTCTCTCTCCTCGGGTGCGATTATAGGAAAAGCTCGTTGTTTAGTCAAGAGGGAAGTCTTGGTGTTAATCCTCTTTCTTGCGTCCCAATTTATGCCGCAAGACTTGATCAAGTTCCTTCTTTCGCATACGTATATTTTTGGGCGTAATCTCCAAAAGCTCGTCGTCAAGGATATAGGCAAGCATTTCCTCAAGCGTCATGAATCTGGGCGGC